>JAPHSC010000267.1 GCA_026193125.1 Gammaproteobacteria bacterium | reverse complement strand
TGAAGAGGGTATTAACGCATCATTCGGGCAGGGGCTTCCCGCGGAGGAGGTATGGACACTCTCCAGCAGAATGGTATTTAACCCCAACCAGCGCGCGAAATATATTGTCAATCTGGTAAGCGGTTTTGATCAGTCCACTGGAGACCCCACGGGTGGTACCAGGAAGTTCTATGAACTTGAAGGCAAGGTCATTCTGAACAAGCGGCATATTATTTCCGGCTATTTCAAGAAGGATGCCTGGGGACCCTATGATTTCCACCGGCAATTCAATATTACCTATCCGGAACAATTCAAACTGGATTACGCGGTACTGCTGGACGATCTCTTCGATGAACGACGATCGACAAAAGTGGGTGTCAGGGTGCTATACAGGACGGTCGATGAGAATTCGCCAGGCGATGAATATCTGGATGGCCAGAACGACTGGATGTTCCAGACCGTTTTCTATTTCACTTATATGTTCTAGTGGCTGCGTATGCAGAGTCGAGGATTTGATATTATGAGAAGCCTGAATCAAAAAGAGGTCTATTCAGTTGCCTCAAAAGGGTTGACCCTGGCAATGCTTGGCCTTGCTCTTCTGGCTGCCGGCGGGTGTGGGGAACGCAGCGACAGCGACGGTGTCATTATCACTACCATTGTGCTGCCTACGGATACGCTGTTGAACCTGAATTGTATCGATGTGGGCATCGCTGCGGAAACCTGTGTGTTGGACGATCCGGAAAATCCGTTCAGGACGGTGCCAACCAATGAATACGATGTAAATTTCCCTGATGCGGAAACCAAGTTTGACCTGGCCAATAACATCCCCGTTGGACCGACCGGTGCAAAAGCGAGGTTTTATCTCTGGGCGACGGCGCTGGCGAGACGACCTTCAGGTGAAAACCAGTGGTACACAGCGCGCGCGCTGCACGAGCTGTTCGACACGAACAGTGACCCGATCGTGCACGATCAGGCTCTGAAAGCGTACCGCTCCGTTTTGGACAACTTTTTCGGATCAGTAACGTTTTTTGAGTGCTGTGGAGGGGTGTCCTTTTCAGCAACGCTAAACGAGCTGGTTGCCGATGACTTGTACAGGACGGAGGCTACCGGTTATGTGAGGCTCGTACCAGGCGATCCCCTTTTGGTCCTGTCTCTTTTGTCGGAGTGGGGTTACACCTATAGACCGGCTACGCCTCCTGACTACAATGATGGATTGGTATTTGTAAGCGGCGGTTGAGAGATTGGGATAGGGGCTTGTGAATATCCGCGTTGCCTAGCTGGAATCCTGATGTGCGTAGCTGCACCTGTACAGGTCCTGTTGTTAGCCAGCATCTTGTCGCTGCCCGTGTTCGCATGGGCAGAGGCTATCCCGGTGGAATTGCGACAGAGCGAACATGGTTGGCAGCTACTTCGCGGGGATGTTCCGTATTTCATCCGCGGTGCCGGCGGAGACGCGTCCCTGGAGGCGCTGGTGGCCGCGGGCGCCAACTCGGTGCGCACATGGGACGCAGATAACATTGGAGCACGTCTCGACGAGGCGCATGCCCTTGGGTTGTCGGTAACGGTTGGTATCTGGCTGGGCCACGAGCGCCACGGTTTCGACTACAGCGACAGGAACCAGGTCGCCGAGCAACTGGAACGCGCCCGCCAGGCCGTACTTCGCTACAAGGATCACCCTGCCGTCCTCCTATGGGGCATAGGCAACGAGATGGAGGGCTTCGGGTCAGGCGACAATCCGGAAATCTGGGCGGCTGTCAACGAGATTGCCGCCATGGTGAAGCGTATCGATCCTGCCCATCCAACCATGACCGTTACCGCCGAGATTGCTGGCGGGCGTATTGCCGGCGTGCACAAACACTCTCCCGCTGTCGACATTCACGGCATTAATTCTTATGGTGGCGCGCCATCACTGCTCGAACGCTACCGTGCCGCCGGCGCGACCAAGCCCTACGTGCTTACCGAGTTCGGACCAGCCGGGGAATGGGAAGCACCCAAGACCGCCTGGGGAGCGCCGATTGAGCCGACCAGCAGCGAAAAGGCTATGCGCTATCGAATTGCCTATGAGCAAGCGGTCACCAACGCCCGGGGCGTCGCACTGGGCTCCTATGCGTTTACCTGGGGTTCCAAAATGGAGGCCACGGCGACTTGGTACGGAATGTTCCTTGACGATGGTGCACGATTAGCCGCGGTTGATACCATGACCGGGCTTTGGAACGGCCGTCCGCCAGGCAATCTCGCCCCCGCGGTCGAGCCTATATTGCTTGGGAGTCCAGCCCAACTGAATCCCGGCGAAAGACTGGAGGTACGTGTCGCGGTGGCCGATCCTGAAGGAGGGCCAGTCAGTGTGCGGTGGGTGCTGCGTCCGGAATCGCGCGAGTACGCAACTGGTGGCGATTTTCGGCCGGGGCTACCGGACATCGAGGGCGCTGTCATTGAAAGTCGCCTTGATGGTGCCCTTGTAGGTTTGCCAATGGAGCCTGGGCCGTATCGGCTATTTCTTTACGCCAGCGATGCGGCGGGCAACGCAGCGACAGCCAATGTCCCGCTGCTCGTCAAGGGAGAGGTGCGTACGCGATTGCCAGTGGTCTTGTACGAAGACGGTTTTATCGGCATGCCCTGGGCTCCCTCTGGCTGGATGGGGTCCTACGAGTCCCTGACGCTGGACGGTGACCATGCCGACAACCCTCACGCGGGCAAGGCCTGCATCAAGTTGCGCTACGTGGGCGAGTTGGGCTGGGTCGGCGTAGCCTGGCAGAACCCGGCGAATAACTGGGGTGACAAGGACGGCGGCTATGATTTAACGGGTGCAGAGCAACTGGAGGTGTGGGCGCGCGGAGAATATGGCGGCGAGGAAGTCAGCTTCGGAGTTGGATTGCTAGGCAGCGACACTGCGCATCCCGATTCAGGCAAGACCAGCATCGAGGACATTTTGTTGACCCGCGAATGGCGCCGTTATCTCATTCCGCTGAAGAAAGTCGATCTCTCGAGCATCAAGACGGGATTCGTGGTTGGCGTCACCGGGCGGCAGACACCTGTAACCGTTTACCTGGACAGCATTCGCTTCACTCGTTGAATCTGGCCGTGAGCAAATGAACCGGCAATCGCATCATCGCCCGGCTGCCTGAGGTGTCAAATGACCGAGGTTCAACTGGTGGCGAGCACATCCTGGTTTGGCGCCCGGCCGGTTGACTCGCGTAACCTGATTTTTGCGGGCAAGGTTACTGACCCGCGCAGCGGTGAGCCGTTGCGCGATCGATTGATCATGGCCAATGCCGCGCTCTCGGCCATAGCAGCAAGTGGTTGCCTGATAGTAGTGAGGGTGGGATAAATCTGCTGGGCAAGTGACATATCATCGAAGCCGGAAACCGATAGCTGGCTCGGTACCTTGATGCCCAGACTACTGGCAGCACGAATAACACCGGCAGCCATGTCGTCATTTGCCGCAAATATAGCGCTCGGCGGATGTTCAAGACCGAGCAACTGGATCGCCCGTGCCTCGCCAGACCCACAGGAATTATCACCCTCGGCGACCAGGCACTCCGAAAACGCCAAGCCGCTTTCCCGCAAGCCATCCTGGTAACCTAGATAGCGATTTCCCACTGCCTTATGATCCGGGTGTCCTTTGATAAAGGCTATTCTCTTGTGACCCAGTGACGCGAGGTAACGCGTCATTTCGGCACAGATTTCGCGGTCATTTGTCGCGACTGAAAAGTGCTTTTCGTTCGCAGTACCAGGAGATAGTCGCACAAACGGGGTCCGCGTCGCCTCGATAGCGCGGACTATCCGTGACATGTTCGAGAGCGGCGCTGCAAGTACTATTCCGGCAGGTCGGACCTGCTCAATAAGTGCTTTCAGCTCATTACAAACACTCTTGTTACGGTAGCTGCACGGATCGATCAGGAGCTCGTAGTCGGCCGACCTGCACGCTCTCAGCGTACCTTGCTGCATTCTGACCGCGAAGCCAGAGCCCGCGATCTCGTAAAGGGTTGGATCTTCATAAATCAGGGCAATCAGATGCGATTGAAGACTGGCGAGATTCCTGGCCGACTGGTTTGGGCGGTAATTGAGTTTGGCGATCGCGCTGTTGACTATGTTGCGAGTTGACTCACGAACATTGGGCTCGGCATTGACGACGCGGGAAACGGTCTTGATCGATACCCCGGCAAGCTCGGCTACGTCATTTATGGTGGCGTTGGGCATTGTATTCGGGCTTCCAATATAGATTGATTCAAGTCCAATTTTTGGCAATTATTATAGTCTTCCGGTCGCGCCATTAAGCTGATCCCTGGCAATATTTGCCGAGCCACTCGATTCACAGGCACTTCGCAACCAGAGGAGAACCGCGCATGTGTCAGGCCATCTCGTCAACCGTTCTTTCATTGGACAGGTTTGCCGGCAGGCGTTCAGAGTACAGTTCCTGCATGACCAACTTCGGCGTTCGTTCGACGGTAAACAGCCCCCAATGCTTCTCCGGTTCAAGTGGATCGGGAGACCCCTTCCAGGGCTCGTCGAACGCCTCGAAGACAAATGTAAGAATCTTCTCTCTTGTGCTCCATTCAAGCAGCTGTTCGTAGTAGCTTGCCTGCAGGTGTTCCGAGGCATTCCATGGCTCTATTCCACGCCCATTGGAGGCGGTAGTCCATCCAGCCTCGGTGATTATGACTGGTTTGCCGGGATAGTGATTCACGACCGAATAATAGTTGTGCTTGGTATATTCGAGCGCGTCTTCCATCGTCCGATATTCCCAGGCGGGATAAGTATGCACCGAAATGAAGTCCAATGTTGCCGCCAGGGGCTCCAGCTTGTAGGTCCAGGGTACATAGTTTTCGCAAAACGTTACAGGCTGGCTGATGGCGTTTTTTATCCTGGTTACATAGGCTATAAGCTTGTCTACCGGCACCATATGATCTGTCCATTCAACGCTGGCTTCATTTCCGACTGATACGGAGAACACGATATCCGGGTAGCGCCTGGACAGGGCGATCAGCTTATCGACTTCATTGCTGTTGGCCCACTGGTTCGCCCTGAGCGTCTCCTCGCTAAACTCGGCACCCCAGGGGCAGTGTGGATTGCTCATTTCAGCGGCGATGTCCAAACCCAGCATCACCTTGAATTTCATGTTCTCTCGGGAAATTATCTCCAGAACTGTTTCAGCATGAGGGCTGCAATCGTAAAGCCTGAGCAAGGTCCAGTTTTTTGCCAGGATCAGCAGATCCTCCCTGACTTGTGCGTACGAGGGGAAAAGACCATCTCGCGGACTTTGCCCCTCGCGGTAGCCCGAATAACAGATCGCGTTTCCGTGAGCGATGCGCAAACCCCTGTTGCGGTCGGGCTGATTATCTCGCTTCTCAGACATACTTCGGGTTTCCGTCCTTGTCCCACAGGCCCCAGTAGGCGCCAACATCGCCTTCGGAACTCACCTTCCATGCTTCGTCAAATGATGAGAAGTAGAAAATGTCGATAGCGTCCTCCTCTGCCCACTGGGAGGTATTGACGAAGTACTTGATAGCATTCTCAAGGGACGGCACGGCCCCCCTTTCAGCCGTGCCGAGATTCGGCCAGCCGGTTTCACTAATAATTACCTTCTTGCCCTTGCCTGCGTGACTGGCGCGACGATACATTTCCTTCATATAGAGCAGAGCGTGTTCGGCCGGACAACCTTCCCAGAAAGGATAGCAGTTGGCAAAAATTACATCACACGCTTCAGTTACACGCGGGTGGTCAACAAATTTGAAATAGGCATCGACATAGCCGAGCTCAACCTCCGGGACCGCCTGCTTCACCCGATCCATGTAGCCGATGAGCTCATCCTCTGTCAGGTCTCCTCGAAGGAGCACCTCGTTACCCACTGCGAGCAGGTCGGTGTGGCCCGCCTTGGTGACTTGGATGGCATTGGCCAGTTCCTCTTCGTTATGGTCTCGATCTTCGTCCAGCCAAACTCCCACCATGGTTTTTAGCCCGCTCTGCTTCGCAATTGCGGGAACCAGTTCATGGCCCTCTGTGCAGGAAAAAGAGCGAATCCATCTAACATGGGGTTGAATGATTGCCATACGCTCGCGAATTTGTGCTTGACCCAGCTGAGTGCCAGGACCCTGCCCCTCAACATACGGGCTGAAACAGATCCCATGGATCTTTGCCTCGAGAATCTGGCGCACAAGTGAGCGCAAATCCTTAACAGAAAAATTGGAAGAATCGATGCCAGACAGGGCCAGATTGCGTTGGTAGTAATTAGACATTGGTTTCTCTGTAGTAATAACGGTGAAGTCTTGAGGTCTTCGTTCGCTTTTATCTCATTCCACAAACAACAGGTCTGCTGCGAATCTCACGGTAAGTTTACGAATACGTCCGCTGCGCCCGAAAATACCGGCACTCTCGTCCGACGACAGCTGCAATCGCGCAAGGGTTTGCTCTTTTCCACTGTCCAGGATAATGACCAGGCCGGGATTGCCATCTTCTGTCAGTTCGTACACCACCGGCACCTGGCACCAGGTAAAAGCGAGTGAACCCGGGTGTAATATCAACTCCCGCCAGCTTCCTTCAACATCCAGATAGCGAAACTTACGAGTGTCGGAAACAAATTCACGAGATCGCAGTAATCGGGGCTGAAAGCTGACAGCACCACGGGCGACCCGTACGCCAAGCTCTCCGAACCGCGATAGAACCTCTTCCTTGACCTGCCCAGTCATACCAGGTTGCCTGGCGCCGTCGTGTTTGGGCGTGTGAGAGTAAGGGTCCGTGGGAAACGCGCCGTACTCAGCAGGTGTTTTATTGAACCCGATTCCGTCGCGCACACGATAATACAGTTGTCCAAGACGCTGGCAAGTTGCGTCATCCGCGCCTTCATCGATTCCGGCGAAGAAATTCTCCTGCACGGCCAACAGCAGTTTGGATACCATGTGCCAGTAGATGCTCCCAAGACCTTCAAAAGCGAACATGCCGCCGGAGCGTCCCGTAAACGCTTTGTGATTGAAGACTGTCTCATAAAGTGCCCGCAGGGGGCGGCGTGCGGAATTGAGTACATCGCCGTAGACGGGCTCCAGCGTATCAAGCCGAGTATTAAGTTCGCCAACATTAATAAACCTGGCGTTGAACCGATAGCATCCCTGTGCATCGCGCGAGACAATTCGCTCGTCACCTTTAGCGAGCATTAGCTGTAGCAGCGGAATTGCATCCACCTGCTCCGCCGGCAGCCTGTTTTTGTCCAGGAAGCCCGGCAATTGTCGATCTGGATAGAGCATGAAGGAGTTTTGATCGGAACGGTATACGTCGCTGTTGAAAAGCGCTTCCACGACCGAGGCGGCCTGTGATGGTGCAATGGCACCGCTGCTAAGTGCCGCGACCTGGCCCTCGAGCATTGGATAAAAGGTGTCAACGGTCGCAGCTCCGGATTGTAGATCCAGGAGGTTGTACGCGTGGTAAAGGCCGTCCGAGCGCCTGTTGGTGCCGATACTGTGATCAATTGCCGCAATGGCATCGTCCAGCATGGCCATGATGTCATCCAGGGGTAAGCTTGTCTTGCCGGAGAAGGATTCCTGTGCATAAACCGCTATGCGGTAGCGGCTCGCTGCCCGTCCTAGTTCCTCGAGCAACTCAAAGCGCTTGACGGCACTGACCGGGTTTGTGCCTAGTAACGGGCGCGCGGCGGCAAGGGTCGCCGTTGTCTCCGCCAGCCACTGGCCAATCTCGGTCGACAAGGTAGTCGAGCCAGTCTCTGTGGCCAAAAGTTGCTGCAGGAAGTGCACGTATCGGCGCAGGTAGTACAGCGTTACCATGGACAGACCCTGCCCGACCAGCGCGTTATTGGCGTCATTCCATTCCGGGCGCTGGGTGTTCATCCAGATGCCGCCATCGATTACCAGATTACCCAGCTTGCTCAGCAAGGGCACCAGCAACTTCTCCATCAAGTTGACCTGGTAAACATTACCAGTGGAATCCAGAACCAACTTTCCGTCGGCGCCCATGCTTGCGACACGTTTCTCTATGCGTCCGGCCAGCGCTCCATCATATTCCACCGTGCTCTTGGGGTTTTCCACCAAGTCCTGAAATGGCTTGATCCTGTATGGCACGTTGGCGTAGCAGAAAATCGGGTCGTGCAGTAATTCGCTAAGCCGCGAAGGATGAAAAGATCTGGATAGCTCAAGCAATTTTTGCAGATAAATGATCTGGTGATCACCCCAATAGCCGATATAGCTCCAGGGATTGTCCGGCTCCTCCACCTCCCAGTCGATGCCGTCCTTGGTGATGCGATAAGGATTGTAGCCGTCCATCGTGGACGCGTTCACGAACTTGGCAATGATGTTCTCGACAAAATCGGGATAGCTGAATGCAAGCGCTTCCCAGTTCTGAAAAATATCCCGCCAGTTGCCCTCATAGGAAATCAGGCGGTTGCCATAGGCGTCTTTCAGCTTGATAGCGAACTGGTTCCAGGGACGACTGGGGTCGCCGTGGCGCCGACCAAATCTAATCGGCAGGTACTCCTGGCATAGGCGTTCCAGCTGGGGGTCACCTGCCTGCTTTATAGTCACCAGCAGCTCGGTGAATTTCAACTTGTCTGGCAGCTCCTTGAGCAGGTCCTGGTTACGCCGATGTACATCGAGATTGAATTGTTTGACTGTGCAAGCGAAGTCCCAGGCGGATATATTGTAGTTATCATCAAAGATGCCACCTCGTAGAACATTGAATAGCACATTCGCATAATGGTGCGCTGACACGCTTTCTTCGGCCGCCACCTGAAAACAGTCGGCTCCGGCCATGATACGCGCCAGTTCATCTGTGCCACGGTTGACGGAGCGCTCGATCGCCGTCGCGACCTGGTCTGGATTCGTCAACTGCTGTTGCAGCTCGACCACCGCGCCCTGGCTGAGCTCAATGTTTGCCACAATCTGCCATTTTTGTGCTGCCTTGGGAGAGAGTGTCAGGTTCACATTCACCAGATAGGCACCGCGTGTGCCCCGTTTGTGCACTTCCTGCTTCAGCGTCTCGCCGAGACGAAAGTTGTGCAGTTGTTCCGACGAAATGAGCACTTTAGGCTCGCCAAGGCCAAGGCAGAATGCCGTATTCGCCCTGAGTGATTCGCAAGGCTCTGCACGATCGCTGATTCCCGAGTAGAGGGTAAACAACGCCAGTCCGGTGTGCTCGTCCAGCTCGGTCCACTTGTAGGCGTCTACCAGATTGCTGGTATTGGATTGCGCGTAGCGGGGCGTTCCTGCGGGCAGAATATTCTGCAACCCGTCAACCAGTTCAATGCTTGCGAGCTGATCACCGATGTTATGCAATTCGCATCGACGGGCAAATCCGTAATCATCACTGGTAACCCAGGTGTAGCGAAACACCAGTTGCAGGTCATGGTTAATTTCTTCGAAACACAGCTTGTTGCCCAACAGGTTCTTGTAGAGGTTACGGCTGATCGAGTGACTACCGTCTCGCTCCCGGTTAAAGGGTTCCCAATCACGGGCCTTCCCGTTGGACGTAACTCGCAGCATGGTCTTGCTGCCGGTATGGCTGATATTTTCATGGATTTTGTCGACCGTAATATAGGGGAACAAGGCCGTTTCAGGCGATATTCGGCCCGCAGTCAATCCCCCGGTTGAGGAAATGAACAGCCAGTGGTCGACATTCGAAATAAGACTGATGAAGAACGGCGCCATCTTGTCCACATTGCGTATGGCGTAATAGCGCTCGCCGGCAAAATCCACAAAGGCGCCGGATACACTGTGTTCTTCTGTCGCGTAAAGATTCAAGATCTAATCCCTGGAGTTATCGATTGACGCCAACGGGTCGAAGCACCAAATGTCAGTCGAGTTGCAGACGGCCGGACAGTCAGTGGCGGAACCTGGGTGGGTCGGGTTGGCGACGGGTAGTTGGCATTAATTATCCCAATTGGCGACCAACTGCCCGCCGTGTGCGTCCTCAAAATATTTGCCTGTGCGGACATCAAACTCCAGTCTCGTGCCGATCCTTTACCTTGCTGGCTACACTGCTTCTCCACCGAGTGCGAGTGAAGCTCGACAGGCCGGTCGGTGCAAGGACCAGTGACTAGGCTGTCCAAAGATACAAGGTGGGCACAACAATTCAAGACAACCCCCCTTCGCACGTGACCGGACTCTCGGGATGACACGGGATCGGAGGGGATGACTGAAATCGCCACATCGCCGCGACCCTTCGATGCGCTCTGCAACACGCGTAAACCTGCTAAGCGCTGCCGCGACGCGCTTCGAGTTGGAAGCGGACTTCGTGTGCCTTTTGCTCCGTTAGCGAATAGGTCGCGATCGCCCAGATCGCGACGCCTGAAGCGACGAACGGCACGAATGCATCAAAGATTCGCATCAGGTAGATGGTGCTTTCCGCCTGGGCCCCCCCAAGTTCTACCTCAAAGCCGGTCGCGTTCAAAAGGAATCCGCCTGCAGCAAGCGCCGCCGCCATGCCGAGCTTGACGACCCACCAGAAGATGGAGCCGTACATCCCCTCGCGTCTCTCGTGGGTGTTTAACTCGTCCGCGTCCACCACATCGGCAATCATCGAGGGCATCAGCGTGAACAGGCCACCAAGGCCAAATGCCATCAACGGGGCAGGCAGCAGCAGAAGCCAGGGAATATCGGGGTTGTAACAGACCCACTTCAGCGCATAGCCAACCATCGAAATACCGGTGGTGACGAAGAACGCACGCCGCTTACCCAGTTTCGTGCCGAGCCAGGTCACGAAGACGATAACGCAGAAGGTCGAGATTGCCCCCAGTGTTCCGGAGTAACCCGCATACCTTGCACCCTCAACGGTGTCGCCTCCAAAGACGTAGTAAATAATGACGTAAAACTGGAACGACGCAATCAGCATGAAGCCGTTGAATACCAGAAATGTCGCCGCACACAATTTTAGAAACGGCTTGAATTTCAGGCTGGTCGCGAAACCATTCAGAAAAGACTTGATGCTGCGCCACATGGCAGCACTGGCGCTCGCGGGTTCCAGCCGTTTGACGGTAGCCTCCGCCACTGCGATAGCCTTGAGGCGTTCTCGCAGGAAGATGGCCGGCAGAACACCGATAACTACGACCACGACACCGATAATGATTGCCAGGCCCGCCGCCCCGTCAACCATATTGTCGAACCAGCGTTCGGTTTGCATGATCAGCAGGAACCAGGGCGCAATTACATAGGCAAGCTGACCAATAAAGTTCTGCACGCCCATCAGACGGGTACGTTCGTGGTAATCAGGCGTCAGCTCGTAGCCCATGGCAACCCAGGGCGTGGCAAACATCGTGTAGGCAAGGTAAAAAATCAGGGAGCCGACGAGGAAATACCAGAAATAGAATGCCTGGGTCTTGCCAGCGGGCAGTTGCCACAACAGTGCGAAAATTATGCCGACCGCGATTGCACCCAGGAAAATGTAAGGTCGGCGACGACCCCATCGTGTTTTCGTGTTGTCGGAAATGTAACCCATCAAGGGATCGGTGAGTGCATCGGTCAAGCGTGGCAGTGCACTTACCAGGCCAACCAGCGCGGGATTCATACCGAGGCCCAGATTCAAGACAATGACCATACCGCCGATAGCCGAGGCGAGCAGGTTATTGACGAATGCTCCGAGTCCGTAGACCACCTTTTGAAGGGGCGGGATCCTGTCTTCGGGTGCCGTTTGATAATGGGTACCGTGGCTCATTTTAGCTCTTATCCCGAGGTGCCGGCTTCTTTAAATCAGACCCAATCCTCCATCAAATTGACAGCGTTGTCAATTCTTGTTAAAAACGATTCAGGGCAACGCTATTAGTGGCAATGCACAGAGGCCGGCTGTGAGCGCTGGTGTCGCAGTTTCGGGGCAGGGCGGCAAGGCGCGAAGGCGTCCGGTTCGACCTGACTCTTAGATAGCTTGTGCCCGGTTGCAGGGGAGTCACAACCGGGCTTAGTCCAAAATACCGGGGCGGGTCCCTCCCCGTTTTTCGCGTCGATGTATGATGGTTGTTTTTTGCGGCCTGCGGTTAAATCATTTATGAACGCCTCCATTGTAAATCCGCCCGCCAACGTATGGAACGTAGAGCAACGGGTAAAGGCCTTGCTGGCAAAAATGACGTTAGCCGAGAAAGTCGGCCAGATGAGCCAGTTCAATGCCAGTGAGGGTTATGCCCCGGACTATCTTGCGGACGGGCTGCGGGCCGGTCTTATCGGCTCGGTGCTTAATGTGGTCGACCTGAAAGTGGTAAACGAATTGCAGCGCATTGCTGTGGAGGAGAGCCGGCTTGGCATTCCGCTGCTGGTGGGTCGCGACGTCATCCATGGCTTCAAGACAGTGATGCCCATCCCGCTTGGACAGGCAGCCACCTGGAACCCCGGGTTGGCCACCACAGCGGCGCAGATTTCCGCTCTTGAGGCTGCGACGACTGGCGTCAATTGGACGTTTGCCCCGATGATGGACATATCACGTGACCCTCGTTGGGGACGCATTGCCGAGAGCCTGGGTGAGGACGTGTTCCTGGCAAGCGAAATGGCTGTCGCGATGGTTGAGGGCTTCCAGGGTGATGATCTGTCTGCGCCAGGTTCGATAGCAGCTTGCGCGAAGCACTTCGCCGGCTATGGTGCCGTAGAGAGTGGCCGTGACTATGCAACTACGAATATTCCCGAGAGCGAGTTGCGCAATGTTTACCTGAGACCTTTCAAGTCAGCAGTGGATCGGGGTGTCGTCTCGATAATGACATCGTTTAGCGATCTCAACGGAGTGCCTGGAACTGGCAATGAATTTTTGCTTAGGCAGATCCTGCGAGACGAGTGGAGTTTTGACGGTTTCGTGGTGAGCGACTGGGATTCGGTTCGACAACTGCAGATTCATGGTCTGACAGAGAATGATCGGGAGTCTGCGTACGAAGCCGTTACTGCGGGTGTTGACATGGAAATGGCAGGCGACTCCTATGCCAACCATATTGCCTCACTGGTGGAGGAAGGACGCCTAAGCATAACTACTATCGATGCGGCTGCCGCCAACATTCTGCGCGCCAAGTTCCGTCTCGGCCTGTTCGAGAATGCTTATACCGACCCAGGTGCGCTCCCTCCCATCGCGAACGAGCACGCTCTGGGGACGGCAAAGACTTTGGCGCTGCAAAGTGTGGTCATGCTGAAGAACGCTGGGGGCCTGCTGCCGCTATCTGCGGATAAGCTTCGCTCGGTCGCCGTCATCGGACCGCTGGCTGACGCGCCATACGAGCAACTGGGTACATGGATTTTCGACGGCGATGCCGGGCTCAGTATTACGCCGCTGAACGCAATACGCAGCCTGGTCAGCCCCGATGTAGACATCCGATATCTGCGCGCCATGGAAACCTCCCGGAGCAGGGCAAGCGAGGAATTCGCAGAAGCCGTTCAGCTGGCGCGAGAATCGGATGTAACCATTCTTTTCCTTGGGGAGGAGTCGATCCTGTCCGGGGAAGCGCACTCGCGAGCCGACATCGGTCTGCCTGGCGCCCAGGGGGAACTCGTACAACGCATTCGCGAGGCCGGCAAACCCGTGATCGTGGTGATCCTGGCTGGCAGACCGCTGACCTTGGCCAACATCCTGGATAATGTTGACGCGATTCTATTTGCGTGGCATCCGGGAACGATGGGGGGGGCGGCAATAGCGGATCTATTGTTCGGCCTTGAATCGCCATCAGGCAAGTTGCCCTCAACATTTCCACGCATGGTCGGCCAGATCCCAATCTATTACAGTCAGAAGAACACCGGCAAACCGCCCTCTCCAGAAGGGATCGTACACATCGACGATATCAATACCTTTGCACCACAGGTGTCGCTGGGGATGACCTCGTTTCATCTGGACGCCGGCTACACGCCACTGTTTCCATTTGGTTATGGCCTTTCCTATGCCAAGTTCGAATACAAGCACATCTGCACCAGCGCGCATGAAATTCGGATCGGCGACACGGTGACCATCAGTGCTGAGGTAAGTAACGTCGGGCAAGTTGCTGCAGTGGAAGTCGTGCAGCTCTATATTCGTGACCTCGTGGGTAGTGTCACGCGTCCCGTAAGGGAGCTAAAGGGCTTTCGGCGCGTGAACCTCGAGCCAGGGCAAGCTGTCGTGGTCGAGTTTGACCTGCATACGAACGATCTCGCGTTTTACGGACGTGACATGAGCGTGGTAACCGAGCCCGGTCTGTTTCATGCCTGGATAGGCGGCAGTTCGACAGCGTCGCTGCGAACCGAGTTCCGGCTCGTCGCAAGCGAATGATTTTCTGGATCACAACGATGAACCAATCCACGCGAGTTACAGCGCTATTGACTCTCATTGCCGCACTGCCGCATTTCCCGCAGCAGGTGTCAAGTGATCCACCATGATCAACAAACCTAAGGTTTCTTTGCGCGGGTTGCGGACTTTTTGCGTTGCCGCCAGGTACGAGAGCTTCCGCACCGCAGCCGAAGAGCTGTTTATCACTCCTTCGGCAGTCAGTCATCAGATCAAGAGTCTTGAGGAGGAGCTGGGCGAGCCTCTGTTTGATCGCACCGGCCGGGAGCTGAGTCTGACGAATTCCGGAAGATCACTATACCAAGACGTCAGCCCGCTGATTGAGCAACTGGATAGCGTGACGGCAAGGTACAAAAAGGGCGCTTCCATCAGTTCGATTCGGATTTCTGTGCAACCGTTTTTCGCAAGCGAGTACTTCGTCCCACGCCTGAGTGAATTTACTGCGAGGCACCCCGAGATCGATATCCAGGTAGGCACGAGTGACGAGTCTGCGGAGAAGCATCCTCCGGATTCAGATCTGTCGATTCGGTTATTTCGGTCAGCGCCGTCAAATATGCCTTCACACATGCTGTTCCCGCTGAGAGTAGTGCCTGGAGGCTCGCCTGAATTCATGCAGAAAATGGAAGTTAAAAACAAGAAGATCGTTAGCGAGTTCCCGATAATAGTGCATGAATCTCACCCTAGGGCCTGGGCGCAATGGGCGAGCGCCTCGGGCATTCGACTTCCGGACAACAGCAAGGTCATCCGGCTCGACTCGATGATTGCCGTGGTCCGGGCGGCTCAACAGGGTATTGGCGCGGCGCTGGTACCTGTGCCGATCGGGAACCTTTGGTTCGACGAGGGGAGCATTGTTCGACTGTTCAAGAAGGAACTGGTTACGGACGCCAGTTACTATCTTGTCTGGACAGAGAGCCGAGCCGAGGATGAGAGCATCATTCGCCTGCGGGACTGGATACTGGAGAATTTCGCCAATGATCCGTGAAATTTTCTCAACCCAGAGCTGAACAATACCCGTTTGCGACCTTTCCCTACACCCACTATCTTTTGCGCAATGGTCTGCTGAGGGCAGCCGTTAAACCGCCGAAGCATAGGTTTCCACAGGGAGAGAAAACCATGTACAACAAAGCCAAAACTGCACATGATGCCTTCACCTTTAGTCTGGGTGGCATGCGGGTGATCGCGTCGTTCGCGGTAGCCCCCGCCATTGCCAGCAATCGCATTATTCAGGAGCAGTACGACCCGCAGAAATCGGAGCGCGATACCGGTGCGGAAGATGACTGTGACGGGGAAAGTCACGGCTGGCGCTGGAAGCGCCGCCTGATTGGACAGGCTGCATAGCGGCTCTCGCGGTGCTTGCCTGGATCGCCCGGACCTCGTTGCCTTGCACTTATTGACGCACGTCGATAGACGATAAGCATTTCGCATCCAGGAGTACTCTTGGCTGCGTCGCTGCTGGAAGAGCATACTGTCGTTGCTGAAGGCGGTATTCGCCAAGTGGTGTTGTCGGGATTGGATGTAATCAACCACAACTGATGTTATCTGGCCGGTCCGGGTGAATGAGATATTGAGAGATTTTAGCGGGAAAGTGGCTCTGGTGACCGGGGCAACCTCGGGTATTGGCCTGGCAAGTGCGCTGAAGTTGGCCAGCTGTGGCGCCGCATTGATGCTCAGTGGCCGGGATGAGCAACGAGGTCTGGCTCTACGCGACCAGATTCGAGACGCGGGTGGGATGGCGGAGTTCATCGCCGGCGATATTCGAGACGCGGGATTCTGCCAGGCACTGGTGCAAGACTGTACACAACGTTTGCGGCGATTAGACGTGCTGGTCAACAGTGCCGGCGTCTGCAAGGCCGCGTCCACGCTCCAGACCAGCGACGAAATCTGGCGCGAAACCATGGCTGTGAACGTGGACGGCACATTCTATACCTCGCGCGCGGCCCTGCGTGTGATGGTAGAACAGGGCTCGGGCAGCATCGTGAACATTGCTTCCGACTGGGGTCTTGTTGGTGCTCCCGAGGCGGCTGCGTATTGTGCCAGCAAGGGCGCGGTGGTGATGCTGACCAAGGCCATGGCCATGGACCATGCCAGGCAGGGAATTCGTGTCAACGCCGTGTGCCCCGGGG
>JAPHSC010000370.1 GCA_026193125.1 Gammaproteobacteria bacterium | reverse complement strand
CGTGCCCGGACCGCGGCAGAAGCTGTATTTCGGCGGCGGCGAGTTGGTCGGCACCCTGGGGATGGCACCGATTATCGACGGACTGGGCCTGATTATCGTGGTGACCAGCTACGATGAATACCTGACCATTGCCCTCACCTCCTGTCCCGATATCGTCCCGGATATGGAGTATTTCGAAACCTGCCTGCACGAGTCCTTCCAGAAATTGCAGGCGGCGGTGATGAATGCCGGTAGTCGCAAAGGCAAGAAAAAGGTCAGTAGGAAGCCTGCCGCCTCCAAGCCTGCGGCCAAGCTGCAGCCAAAAAAGAAGCTCGCCGGTAGCAAGGCCCTTGCACGCAAGAAAGCTGCCCGGGGTCGAATCGGCGGTAACGCAGAATGAGTGCGGCAGAGGCACAGGTCGCGCGCCCTTCCCTGTTATCCCAGGTACTGGAATGGCGTGTCTTCTGCGAGGCCTACGCCTCCCTGTGGTCCTATCCGCTGCTGAAACAGGCGCCGCCGGGCGATGGCCAGCCGGTACTGGTCTTGCCGGGATTCCTGGCAGGCGAGGCCTCTACCTATGTATTACGGCACTTTCTGAAATCCCTGGGCTACCGGGCGCATTGCTGGAAACTGGGTCGCAACCTGGGACCCATCGGTGAGAAAGAACACGATATCCATGGGCGCCTGAAGGAACTGTCCCGTCGCTACAAGCGCAAGATCAGCATCGTCGGCTGGAGCCTGGGCGGCGTGTACGCCAGGGAGCTGGCCTGGCTGGACACCGACCTGGTACGCCAGGTGATCACCCTGGGCACCCCCATCCGCCACCCCAACTCGATCACCGTGTCCTGGTTATACGAGGACGTTACCGGGCAGCGTGAGACACATATGGCTCCGGAGCTTCTGGCCAGGGTGCCGGAGCCGCCGCCGGTGCCCAGCACATGCATTTACAGCCGCACTGACGGCGTGGTGCCGTGGCAGTGTTCGATCGAGAAACCCTCGCGCCTGACCGAAAACATACGGGTCGAGGGGAGTCACCTGGGTATGGGTTTTCACCCGGCCGTATTGTGGGCAATTGCTGACCGCCTGGCCCAACCAGAGGGCCGCTGGCGAAAATTCAAGGCCCCTCCCTACACCAGCCTGCTCTATCCCAAGCCCGATAAATTCGCGGCCAAGTCCAAGGCCAGGGCCAAGGACTGATTCTCAGCATTGCCCATGGCTATGGATGGACGCCGGGTGCGCGGTTTTTTTGCTTTCACTCTCTAGGGTCTGCATGAGGCGAGTGTATGCATGATGTAAGCTCGAACACCGGCCTTCTGGCCGAGACTCACCTGGTTGAAAACCAGCCACCGGCGCTACAGGATTACAACCTGTTCAAAGCCGATCCGGCGCTGCGGGAAGCGGTGGTGCGTGAAGGCGCCGGCTGGGCCGTGGACAGCCTCACCGAGTATGGCCAGCTGTGTGGTCGTCCGGAGATGATTGAGCTTGGCAACCAGGCCAATCGCTGCAAGCCCGAACTGTTCACCCATGATCGCTATGGCCACCGTATCAACGAGGTGCGTTTTCATCCCGCTTATCACCAGTTGATGAGCATGGCGATTGAAGGCGGATTGCACGGTTCGCCCTGGTCCGACCCGGTTCCCGGCGCCCACGTGGCCCGGGCCGCAAGGTATTTGCTGCACGCCCAGCTGGAAGCCGGTCATGGCTGTCCGGTAACCATGACCTTTGCCGCCATCCCGGCGCTCAGGCACCAGCCCGACCTGGCCGCAGTCTGGGAAGCCAAGATCACTGCCCCTTCTTATGACCCCCGGAATATCCCGGCCTCGGCCAAGACCGGCCTGACGGTGGGCATGGCCATGACCGAAAAACAGGGCGGCTCGGATGTACGCGCCAACACCACCCGCGCTAGGTCAATTGGCGCCGGCGGTCCAGGCCAGCCTTATGAGCTCGTGGGTCACAAGTACTTTGTCTCGGCTCCTATGTGTGACCTGTTCCTGGTGCTGGCCCAGGCCCCGGGCGGACTGACCTGTTTCCTGCTGCCCCGCTGGCATCCCGATGGTCACATAAATGCCCTGCACCTGATTCGTCTCAAGGACAAGATGGGGAATGCGTCGAACGCGTCCAGCGAGACCGAACTGCGTGGCGCGCTGGCGTGGATGGTAGGAGAAGAAGGTCGTGGCGTGGCCACGATATTGGAAATGGTCGCCATGACGCGCTTTGACTGCATGATTGGCTCTGCGGCCGGTATGCGCCAGGCGGCAGTCCAGGCCCTGCATCATTGCCGCCATCGCCGTGCGTTCGGCAAGCGTCTGTGGGATCAGCCGCTGATGCAGAACGTCCTGGCAGACCTGGCACTGGAGTCCGAGGCAGCCACTGCCCTGGCCCTGCGGGTGGCCCGGGCCGTGGATGACAGCGCCCGGGAGTCGGAGCAGCTGTTGGTTCGACTGGCTACGGCCTTTGGCAAGTACTGGATATGCAAACGGACGCCGGGTCACGCCTATGAGGCCATGGAATGTATAGGCGGCTCGGGTGTCATGGAGGATTCCATGATGCCCCGTCTGTATCGCGAGGCGCCGGTGAACGCTATCTGGGAAGGTAGCGGCAATATCCAGGCTCTGGACATGCTGAGGGCGACGGGGCGCGAGCCGGGTTGCATCCAGGCCCTGATGGAGGAACTGGCGCTGGCGCGGGGAGCTGACAGGACCTTTGACGCCTGGCTGGATGCGCTGGGCGATGACCTGGCCGACCCCATGGAGCTTGAGTACCGGGCCCGCGACCTGGCCCAATCCATGGCCCTGGGTCTGCAGGCCTCCTTGTTGATCCGCGCCGGACATGGCGCTGTGAGCGATGCCTTTGTGGCCTCACGCCTTTCCGGGAATCGCGGGCAATTGTATGGGGCCCTGCCTACGGGCGTGGACTGTCAGGCTATCATGGAGCGAGCGTGGTCGGAATTAATTATCTAATAAAATAGGTAGTTATGAACCTAATTAAAAGTGAATTCTAGGCGAAAACGCTTCAGTTTGGTTCGCGAATGGTGATGCTCACCATGCCCCTCACCTGCCCGACCTGGTAACCCTTGGCCGCATCGTCCGGGTAACGCTCTGCCAGGGCCTGGGCCACATCCGGCGCAATGTTATCGCCATGGCAGACAAGACAGACGGGGCCCGTAGGGATGGCGCGGGCGTAGCGAAATACTTCACCATCCTCGTGTCTGAACAAGGCAAAGTGTTCCAAGTCAGTCACGTCGGCACCGGCTTCTTTTTCCTCGTCGAAGAACACCAGGATGCGTTGCTCCCAGGGATCGGGCTCGTTCGCCGGGTTACGCAGGCCGAGGCTGGTCCGTTTAACCGTAATGTGTTGTTCCTGTAGACGTTCGGCAATGCCGGGAGCGTGCGTACTGCACACCTCGATGGCTTCCAGTGGTCCGCCCTCGGCCATCGCCAGTTCTAGCTTCCCCCGCAGGCGGGCGTTAAACTCGCGTGCCAGTTTTCGCGCTTCGGACAGGTTGTGATCCACCTCTTCGTCTGCGTTCACCTGTTGACCGCATCCGGCGGGAATTAGAAGTAGGCTTAGCAACAACACTTTAAGGTATGAATACGGCATGACCTGTTTCCTGAGAAGCAACAGGTCGAGTTTAGCCCGGTAGTGAACGGGTTTGAAGTAAATAGATAGTGAGGAAGTTGGACATGCTGCCCAAGGAGATAGACGTGCAAGGCGCTGCAGCCTGGTTGCAGGCTGGCGAGGCGATACTTATCGATGTACGGGAAGTCGAGGAATACCGGCGCCTGAGGATCCCCGGAGCCGCGCTGTTACCCCTGTCCGCGTTTAATCCCTCGCAGATCCCCCCGCTGGACGGCAAGAAACTCCTTATACACTGCGCTATGGGTGGACGTTCCCGGGATGCGGTCATACGTTGCCGCCTGGAAGGTGTTGACGCCGTCAACGTCGTGGGCGGCATCTTCTCCTGGGCTCAAGCCGGCCTGCCTACCGAGTCGGGCTGAACAGTGCGGCCGTCACACCCGCAATAGCCTGCAATACCCGCTCCAGGGAAGTCCCCCGAGCTTCGCGGGCTCCTAAAATCGCGTTGCGCGCTATGCCGGGGCCTGCTGGGCTTCAATTCTGCATGCGTTGCCCTACTCCCGGCTAATCTACTGTCCGACCGCAAACGACACCTTTCCTGGTCTTGAATGACATTCCCGCCGCGCAGAACAGATGCGCCGCAGAGGATTTGGACATACGGCGACCAAGTCAAAATTTACACTCGGTCTAGGGATTAACCACTATAGACGCAATGCATCATTACCGCAGAATTGCACTTAAGTTAATGTTGTGAGAAAACCCATCCAAGGGACCGGGAACACAATAAGGACCAAAAGGCCTTCCCGTCTGATCGCAGTGCTTTCACTTGATGTGTTTTTTCCAGGCACGCTTGGGCAGCACTGAGAAAGCAGTACAGGACGGTTTGGAAAATAGACCATAGATTTCAATAACCTTCGGGCAGAAGAGCAGGAGCTCAAAATATGTTTCGCTTTAGCACACTAAGCAGAAAATCTGCACAATTGGCGGTAATAGGTATCACCGGCTTGATGCTCGGTCTTTCTGGTTGCGGCAGTGATGGTGAAGATGGCGCAACAGGGCCTGCTGGTGCTCCTGGTCCGGTAGGTCCGACTGGCCCCGCGGCAAGCGACATTATTGATTACAGTGACCCAAGTGCGGTTGCGGCCCTGGTGGCCCAGGGTAACCGCCTGGTAGCCGAGATCACCGATGCCACGATTGCCAGTCCACCGGTGGTGACTTTCACCCTGGCGACCGCCGACGGAAAGCCCATCGTAGGCATTACCGCCAGTAATACCCGTTATGCCCTGGCCAAGCTGCTACCTGGTTCAGGCAATGAGTTCGGCGGCTGGCAGAGCTACATCAACAGGTTCGAGACCACCGATGGCAGCGCTCCTGATGCCTTGCCCCAGGCTCTGCAAGCGACCACGGAAACCGGCAATGCGGCGCGTTTTGTCGACAATGGCAACGGTTCCTACACCTACACCTTCGCCCTGGACCCGGCCGATGTTACGGATCCGGTTGCGGTCGCCTATGAACCCAACCTGACCCATCGCATCGCGATCCAGTTTGGAGGCATAGACAACAGCATTATGCCGTTCAATCCCTCGATTGACTTCGTACCCAACGGTGGCGCCGGAACCGGCAGTCGCTCGATCGTGTCGATTGATACCTGTAATGGCTGTCATGGTGCCCTGGGCTTGCATGGTGGCGGTCGCAACAACACCACTTATTGCGATACCTGCCACAATGACTTCAGCCGTGATGCCGACACCGGTGCACTGGTAGACTTGGCGCACATGGTCCACGCTATTCACGCCGCCGAATTCCGCGCCTCGCAGGGGGACTTCCCCTACCAGGTAGTTGGATTTAACGAAACCCTGCATGACTATTCGGAAGTGACCTATCCGAATGACGTCACCGATTGCGCCAGCTGTCATGCAGCTTCGGCCACGACGCCCGATGGTGATATGTGGACGACCAACATTTCCTCCGAAGCCTGTGGCGCCTGCCACGTTGGTATGTTGGTGACGGATGCGCCCGACCCGGTAACCGGTCTGTCGACTTACGGCATGAACCACGTGCTCGCGGGCAGTGCGTTTGTCTCGCGTAACGATAACTGCATCACCTGCCACTTCGACGGTGGGTCCGGCCCGATGCCGGAAGCGGCCCACGCTGCCATCCCTGGCAGCAACAAGCTGCGCCAGGAACTCGGAGCCAACTACACGGCCGAGATTGTCGGCGCCGACTTTGCGGTGTCGCCGCCCACGGTTGATGTGAAAGTGACCAACCTCACCACCGGCGCCGACGACCTGTTCGCCGATGCAGAGTACACCGCCGGTCGCCAGATCGTTTACCTCGGCTGGAGCACCGACGACATATACAACGGTGACGAGGACGGAAACGTGAGCTTCCCCGGCACGACCGCATTCCAGGGTTACTCCTACCAGGTGCAGCTGAGCTCGCTGGCGGCAGCACCTCCGGCCCAGAATGCCGACGGTAGCTTCACCATTCCGCTGGTTGACCTGCCTGCTGCGGTGAGTGGCGATCCGATGATCTCGTTCGACGCCCGCATGAACGTGGCGGGTGAGCGCGCCTACGCTAAGTCGGCCGTGTTTTTCCCGGGCACACCCCGTGTGCTGGCCGTCGACGAAGCCAAGTGCAACGCCTGCCATGGAACGATCAATAACCACGGTGGTCGTGGCAACAACAATGTGCTGGTGTGCCTGAATTGCCATACAAGCGAATTGTCAGCAGGCAGTGATTCAGTGGCGCTGTCAGTGGCGGTGCACAAACTGCACAATGCCGACCCGACCTACCTGGATGGCGCAGTGGCCGGGATCACCTTCCCCAATGATATGGGCAAGTGTGATATCTGCCATGTTACCGGTCGCTACAACGGTCCTCGTGCGACAGCCCGCGCATTAACCACAGTCGAAGGCGATAACACGATCTGGTCAGATGACCTGGCCACCTCGCCCACGGCTGCCATCTGCACCAACTGCCATACGTCGCAAGATGCCATCAACCACATGGTCTCCAACGGTGCGTGGTTTGATGCGGTGAAGAGCACGTTCACGGAAACTGGCGCATTGCCCGGTATCCCGGACTCCGGCCAGGAATCCTGCTCGGTTTGCCACGCCGCTGGCAGAATCGCGGATACTGCCGAGATGCATCGGTAAGAGAAAAATGTCTCTGAATACATATTCAGGGTTTGAGCAAGGCGCCTGGGAATTTCCCCGGCGCCTTGTGATTTTCGATTTACCGGCCTGGGCTCTATTCAGGTTTGCGTAAAAAAGACGCCCTGTATCGAGTCGCCCCCGTCACGAGAAGAATTATGCAAATCTACCAAAAGATTCATTTGCGCCAGCTGAAACCGGCATTGCAGGCGTTGGCCCTGCTGGTCCTGATGCCCCTGTCTGTCGGCGTCAATGCCAAGGACGTGGAGGCTGACCAGAACACCTTCAGCCGCAAGGGCGCTGACCAGTGTCTGATGTGCCATACCGAAGACAACATCATGACGGTACTGAAGACGCCGCACGGAAATACGGCCGACAGCCGGACTCCCTTTGCCGAGGGACAGGCTCAGTGCGAAGCCTGCCATGGACCCGGCGGCAATCACACGGGACGGGTCAAGCGTGGTGAGGAACGCCCGCCCATGATTAAGTTCGGCTCGGAAAAACCTACGCCGGTGCCTGAACAAAACTCCATGTGCCTGGCGTGTCACCAGGGACATTTGGGACCCAATTGGCAGGGCAGTCCGCACAACAGCCAGGATATTGCCTGCGCCGATTGTCACCAGTTGCACGTGATCAGGGATCCGATGACGGTGCCCGAGGAGCAGCCAGAACGCTGCTATGCCTGCCACAGCGCCCAGCGCGCGGCCAGTTTCAAGCCCTCTTCCCACCCCTTGCGTTTTGGCGCAATGGCTTGCAGCCAGTGCCATAATCCGCACGGGTCGGTGGCCGATCATTTGATTGTAAAAGAGAACACCAATCAACTGTGCTACGGCTGTCACGCAGAGAAACGCGGCCCATTTCTCTGGGAGCATGCTCCGGTCGCGGAAGATTGCACGGTCTGTCACGAACCTCACGGTTCAGTGCATACCGCGATGCTCAAGAAACGTCCGCCGCAATTGTGCCAGCAGTGCCACTCCCAGGCCGGACACCCCAGCTCGGCATTTACCCAGGCAGGCGTCTCCCAGGGGACCACTTCCTCCATGGTGCTGGCCGGCAGTTGCATGAACTGTCATACCGAGGTCCACGGGTCTAATCACCCCTCGGGCCAAGCCTTGATGCGTTGAGGTCAAGAAAATGAATACCAAGACGAGAATAGCGAGTCCCCTGGCCCTGGCAATCGCCCTGCTCCTGGCCGGCAACGCCGCACAGGCGGCGCAACTGGATACCAGCACCTGGAAGTGTGCAAAATGTGAATTCCCGCAAGGAGCCGAGGGAACTGTCGAACTGGGTGGATACAGCGTGTCCGATACCTCGGCGCGTTTTGGCGATTACACCGGCCTGGATGAGAAAGGTGGCTACGGACTGGTCAACGCCCTGATGAAATGGTGGGGCAAGGACGGTATGTGGTTCACCCTGGACGGACGCGATCTGGCACTGGACTCTTCTTCCCTGACGATGGGAGGCGGTTTGCAGGGACTGTTCCGCGTAGACGTCTTTTTTCAAAACATACCCCGGCGCTTTTACGATGACACTGTCAGTCCCCTGGCAGTAACCGACTACGGTGTCCTGAGTCTTCCGGCCGGCTTTGTGCGTGGCCCGGATACCGGGTCCATGCCCAACCTGGATGCCAACCTGGCGCCGGCGCCACTGGGCTACGACCGGGAAAACCAGGGACTGGAATTCAATTTGACACCTGCCAAGTTCTGGTCGATAGACGCGGACTATCGCCAGGAAACCCGGGACGGTAATCGTCGCAACTGGGGTAATTTCCTGACTTTCAGCACCGAGTTTGCCCAGCCCATGGCCTACACCACGGAAGAATATGTGGCCGGCGTGAGTTACACGCGGGGCAAGTGGTTCCTGCGTGGCGAATACTACGGATCCACTTTTGATTCCGGCTACGCCGGGATCACCTGGGACAATCCCTATTCGGGCCCGGGCTCTGAAACCGGCCAAAAGGCGCTGGCGCCAGACAACAGTTACAACCAGGCAAGTCTGACCGCCAGTTACCAGTTTGATGCGTGGCAGACCTTGCTGAGCACTCGCGTTTCAGCGGGCAGCATGGAACAGACGGCAGACTATCTGCCCTATTCGGTTAACCCCGACCTGGTCACGGGAGCGCTGCCAAGAAGCAACCTGGGTGGCAAGGTGGACACCAGCAATATCAACCTGAAACTGACTACAAACCCTCTGCGTGAACTGCGTGTGACGGCCGAGTATCGGCTGGATGACCGTGACAACAAGACTCCTGTCGAGACCTACCAGGGGGTGTCAGCGGATGTGGTTCTGGCACCGGAAGCCGTATCCAACACGCCCTATTCGTTCAAACGTGAGGACATGAAATTAAAGGGTGTATATCGGTTATCCGGCATAGGTTCCGTGCTGGCCGGGTATGACTACAGCAGTTACACCCGTGACTTGCAGGAACGTACCGAGACAGAAACCAGCAAGCTATGGGCTACCCTGCAATTCCGCCCCGGCAATTCCCTGGACGGATTTTTCACCGTAGCGACCGAGGAGCGCACGGGCACTGAATACCAGGCCCTGGACAACCTGGCGCCGCAAAATCCTCTCATGCGTAAATACAACATGGCGGATCGCGATCGGGATTCCGTGCGCCTGCAACTGGGTTACCAGCCCATGGATACTTTGCAGTTGGGTATCAGCAGCGAGTACAGCGAGGATGAATACAAGAACTCAACGCTTGGCCTCACTGACAGCGATTACATCAATGTGACGCTGGACGGATCAATTGTGTTGCCGGCCGATAGCAGCCTGTACCTCATGTACAGTCACGAAAATTTCAGTTCGACCGAGGTAGGCAGCCAGGATTTTGGACAGCCCAATTGGTCTTCCGAGGTAAAGGACGACTTTGATACTGTAGTGATGGGTATTTCCGTCCCGGCAATCAAGGATCGTCTGGATGTGAAACTGGATTACACCTATACGGATTCCAGCAGTAGCACCAGCATGCAGACACTGTTGGCAAACTCCAGTTATCCGGATCAGACCTCGCGTATGGACATGGTCAAGCTTTACCTGGACTTCAAGTACAACGAACGTCTCAGCCTGCGCGGCGGTTACTGGTACGAGAAGTACGATTCGGCCGACTGGAGTCTGGAAAGCGTTTATCCCAGCACGATATACAACCTGCTGAGCATGGGAGCGCAGCCGCAGAATTATAACCAGGGCGTAGCCTGGATATCCTTCCAGTACGCGTTTGGCAAAATGGCGGCTGGCGAGGAAGAGTAATCTCTGGACCACTGGTCGCGGGCTAGCCCCGACCTTCACTCCCAGGGCTGCCCGTGATCCATACACGGGCGGCCCTTTTTATTTCTAGCAGTTGTATCCCGGCATTTTTTTGCGGGCGCCGATCATGCTTACAAATACATGCGTCCTGGCGCTGGCTCGACCGCTGCGGTAACGGTAAATTCACTGGACAAGGCTTGCGGCCCGGGGCTGGTCG
>JAPHSC010000394.1 GCA_026193125.1 Gammaproteobacteria bacterium | reverse complement strand
CGCCAGCAGTGCCTCCCACACCTTGAGTTGGAACGGGCTGCCGCGGAGCCACAGGCGGATCGGCTGGTCGTGGCTCGTGGCGAATATGGCGCTCAGCCAAGCCTGTGCCTGGTCCGGGCATTCGCCGAAGGTGGCGTCCGACCACAGTGCCCGAAGCTCTGCGAGGGTGCTCTGTGCGCCGCGATCATGGCAGAAACCCAGGAAACTCAGGCCGCGTGAACTCCATGACACCAGGGCCTGGCCGAAGGGCGTTTCACCGAAACCATATTCGAGCGCCACGCCTGCACCGCGCCGCCGGATCTCCCCGGGTGTGAGTGCTTCGGTCGTGATCAGCAGATCGTGCAGCCTGCCCGGGCCCGACAATCCGACAGAGATCGCTGTGTCCAGCACATTGCTACCGGACAGCAGCCGCTCCAGCGCAGCGTGCCGGGTCAATGATTTGAGGAACTGCTTCGGACTGACTCCGGCCCAGGCCTGGAAGGTCCTCTGCAAGTGGTAGGGACTTACCCCCATCTCGGCCGCCAGCGTCGCGAGCTCCGGCTGCCGGGTTTGATGGTCGGTGACCCACTTGATCGCGCGGGCAATCAGCTCGTAGTGTTGGTTGTTTTGCATGAGTTCATTTTAGATACACTCGAGGCCCGCGCCACCCGATTCTTGCGAATCGGCAATTGTCTGTTCCATACTGCCGTGGAGCCATGAGCCAAGGACAACCCAATGTCAGACGA
This sequence comes from Gammaproteobacteria bacterium, assembly GCA_026193125.1. GTDB lineage: Bacteria > Pseudomonadota > Gammaproteobacteria > Steroidobacterales > BM003 > CAKZML01. The sequence goes on along the minus strand of JAPHSC010000394.1, from coordinate 2,125 downwards.
TCTTTTTCTGAAAATCATAAAGCGCGAAATTCCGGCTGATATCGTTTACGAAACGGAGGACATTCTCGCATTTCGCGACGTCAATCCCCAGGCGCCGATTCATCTGCTGATCATCCCAAAGGAACCGATTCGGACCATCAACGATGCTGAGGAGGCTCACGCCGAGTTAATGGGAAGGCTATTTCTGACCGCAGCGGAACTGGCCAAACGCGAGGGCATTGCCGAGGACGGCTATCGAGTGGTCATGAACTGTAACAGGGCAGGGGGGCAGGCCGTCTATCACATTCACCTGCACTTGCTGGGCGGCAGACAAATGGCTTGGCCGCCAGGGTGAAGGATTTTGAGAGAACGGTCACAAGTATCTGTTCGTGCGATTTCTCTGTCAGCGAAATTAATTCAGGGGTTCTTCAAAGTAGAAGAAACTTACGCCTGCAGTGATCTGGTCGGGATTTGTAAAAGCGTCTTCGTAGCGCTCGATTATTTGCCGAGCTTCCGCATCCTTCGACTCCATAAATGAGCGGAGAGCCTCCCTCAATCCAGCCCGATTGGAAGGATTCAACCTATAGGTCCACGCACCCCGCTGGTAAAGTCTTTCATCACCATTTTCCAAGGCGTTAATATTCTTGGTCACCGTATCAACCATATTTCCGAGCGCGGAGAAGCCCATTTCGATGGCACCCAATTTGTCTTTAGAGTCAGAAGGTAGATAGGCTTTCTGCACAAGCCTGACTAGGTCGCGATCACTACTCAACTCGACCGAATTACTCTCAAGCAGTCTTTCCAACAAGGACTTGGAGGTAACGCCTCTCATCTTGACGCACTCTTCAAATAGCGAGTCAAAACTGGGTGATTCACCATTGATGGGAAGCGCTTTTGGCTCTCCCGTCCTTTCATCGACGTAGGGAATTCGACTGCTCCAAATATCCAGTATGGATGCTCCGGGAGTGAATTCGCGAAGAAAATTCTTTTCCTCGTAAAACGGTTGCCTATACTTAGGGCTGTTCCTAATCTTTGTTAATGTCCTTGTGTCAAGCCCGGACAAGAGTGCCAGTTGAGTTAGCTGAATGCTCCGTTTCGGGTTTTCAAGGCGAAGTTTGTTTTCAATTTCCTCAACAAAAACATACCGGATAATTTCTTGGAGGCTGACGAGCGACATCCTGCCAACCAAAAACCTGATCAACTTTCTGCACAGGTTTTCAACTGCTCGATTTAGTACGGCAATCTCTTCGTGAAGATTATCAGCAACCGATGGCATCGTGATCTCCATATTCGCCAGAAGAGTCTCGGGTGCATCGAGTGTTCGTTAGATTCCATCGCCCCAAACAGCCAACGTTTGAGGAATGCTTAGGCCATGACTTAGGGGACAAACCACCAGGAAGAGCCCAAAAGAGAGCGCTCGCCAGAAAACCAATTCCCTCTTCCTTGCTGCCTCGGGTCGTCAGCCCTCACTTTGAACCCAGCGCCCGCAATATTGACAATTTTGGATTATATTGACATTTGTGTCAAAAGTTTAAAATCTTGAGAATTGTTCACGGAACGCCGCAACCGTTAGTAGCGATTCAGCATTCTCGACGGGCATAGGAGATCGGGGGAAGGATGGAAAAAAACAAACTCCCAGCGTGCAAAGTCGAATCTGCACAGATTGGCAGGTGTTCTCGCTACTTGGCTAGTCAATAGAGAACCCCTGCAGCCTTCTGCTGCAGGGGTAAATATCGCTCGTTGGAATTAGCGATGCTCAATACTACTAGCCAAGCTTACTTATCAATTAGCCTGAAATCCTCCTGCAGGTTCAGCCCTAAAAGCAGAACCATACCCACGATCTGAAGAAGTACAGAAGCCATTGTTGCCAATTAATTGAACGTTGTCGAAAAACGCTACCTGAGCAAACTGGTCGTCGACCACCGCAACCGAAGCAGTCCCACAGCCAATGCTAACTTCCATGCTCATTCCTGTTCCCTGTGGCAAGGTCACCGTAATTGACTCGCTGCCTGTGCCATTACCCGTCACCATGATTGACGAACCGGTGCCGTTGCCGGTCACTTGGGTGGCGCTGCCGGTGCCGTTGCCGGTCACTTGGACGGCGCTGCCGGTGCCGTTGCCGGTCACTTGGACGGCGCTGCCGGTG
>JAPHSC010000252.1 GCA_026193125.1 Gammaproteobacteria bacterium | reverse complement strand
CAGCCCTGCTCGCGCTCGTCCATTTCCACAATCCGCGCCTTGAGTTCGCAACTCCTGCGGATGGCCTCGGCAAGGGCCTGGGGATCACGCTCGAGCAGCGCTGACATATTGGCCTGCAACCAGTCCAGAAAGGGCGCATCCATTATGGCCCCGTACTTGATCACTTCCGCAAGACCGGCCCGTAACTCCCTTTCCGGCAGGGTATTCAGGGTGTCCGTATCGGCAATCACCGCAATCGGCTGGTGAAATGCGCCAATCAGGTTTTTCCCCTGGGGATGGTTTACCGCCGTCTTTCCGCCCACCGCAGAATCTACCTGTGCCAGCAGGGTCGTAGGCGTCTGCAAGTATGCGATACCCCGCTGATAGCAGGCAGCGGCAAAACCCGCCATATCGCCCACCACCCCTCCACCCAGCGCCAACACTGTAGCGTCGCGCGCATAGCCGCCGGTGACCAGGGCGTCCAGAATCCTGCCCGCGGTCTCCAGGGTCTTGTGTGCTTCGCCATCAGGCAGCACCAACTGTCTTACCCTGTATCCGCTCAGGGTGTTGCAAACACGTTCGAGGTAGAGGGGGGCGACGACGGTATTGGTCACGACCAATACGTCCCGGCCCGGGATGGCCGCAGTCAGGATATCGCTCCGCTCCAGCAGACCCGCCCCGATGTGAATAGGGTAACTGCGCACGCCCAGTCCAACTTCAATCGTGACCATCTGGGACCTGCTCCGGGTTGCGGGACAATGCGCCAACTATCTGCTCCACCACGTCGTGGACCCGGCGCCCATTCGTGTCTACCACCAGGTCGGCGATTTCACGGTACAGGGGATCTCTTATCTCGAATAGCGCCTGGAGCTTTTCCCCTGGATCACAGTCCAGCAACAGGGGCCGGTTCCGGCTATGGCGAGTGCGTTCGGTCTGTTGCTCCACGGAGGCGAACAAATAGACCACGAATCCTCGTCCGGCGAGGCTTTGACGATTGGCCGCCACGGTAACCGCACCCCCCCCGGTAGCCAGCACCACGCGAGTGCGCCCGCTCATCTCTTCGATGACCGCTTGTTCACGCGCGCGGAATCCTTCCTCTCCCTCTTTTTCGAAGATATAAGGAATGTCGACGCCGGTCCTGTCCTGAATCTCCTGGTCGCTATCAATAAAATGCAGGCCCAGGCGCTTGCCCAGATGCCGACCGACCGCGGTCTTGCCGGCACCCATGGGCCCGACCAGGAAGATATTGTCTTGTCTCATACGGGTAGAGTACCCAAAAAAAAAGGGTCAGCCTATCTGGCTGACCCTCTCTGTCGATTTCCGACTGGCTGTAACTAGTACAGTTCGGTCCCTTCGCGAAGGATTTTCGGCGTCACGAAGATGAGCAATTCGGACTTGTCAGAGCTACGCTGGGTAGTCTTGAACAGGTAACCGACCACGGGTATATCACCCAGGTAGGGCACCTTGAATTCCACATCGCGCGTCTCGGTTTCGAAAATACCACCGAGCACCACCGTCTGGCCGTCATCCACCAGCACCTGGGTGGTGATGGAACGGGTGTCAATACTCGGCACCAGACCACCGGTGGCGCTCTGGACGTTCTCGCCCACGTTGTCCTTGCTTACCACCAGGTCCATCACGACACGATCATCAGGCGTAATCAGCGGCGTAACCTGCAAACTGAGCACGGCTTCCTTGAAGCGGGTGGTGGTGGCACCGCTGGAGGCGCCTTCCTGGTAGGGAATCTCGACACCGGCCTTGATCCTGGCTTCTTTCTGGTTGGCTGTAATCAGGCGAGGTGTGGAAATGATTTCCGCCCTGTCCTCAGCCTGGGCTGCAGACAATTCCAGATCAAGCAGGGTATTGGAACCCAGCACTGCCATGGCAATCCTGCCAGCGGTTGTGGAGGTAGGCAGATTGACGTTGTATCGATCGAAGCGTGAGTCCCCGGTTGGCACCGCGATAGGCCCGTTGGCTATGCCATTGGCGCGATTGTCCAATTCGCTGGCAACCATGGTATCCGTGGCACCCGAGGAACCGGAGGTGGTCCACAGACGGTTGCTGGAATCGCGCTCGTAGTGTGTGTATCCCAACTGGGCGCCAAGCTCGCGCGAAAAGTCATCGCTGACAATTACAATGCGCGACTCGATAAGCACCTGTTTCACCGGGATATCAAGCACCTGCACCAGGCGCCGAATTTCCATCAACCTGTCCACCGTATCCTGGGCCAGCAGGGTATTGGTACGCTCGTCGACAGCTATGCTGCCGCGCGTGGATAACAATGCACCACCTTCGCCGCCCTTGATCAGTTCGGCAATATCCGTGGCCTTGGCGTAATTCACCTGGATAAACTCGGAACGCAGCGGAACCAGTTCGTCCATACCCTGGATATTTTCCAGCGCGGCGCGCTCGCGGGCGGCCAGCTCGTCAGCCGGGGCTACGATCACAACATTGTCATTGCGACGCATATCCAGGCCTTTGCTCTGCATAACGATATCCAGGGCCTGGTCCCAGGGAACATTTTGCAGGCGCAAGGTTACGT
>JAPHSC010000353.1 GCA_026193125.1 Gammaproteobacteria bacterium | reverse complement strand
GGAACGAATTTCACCTTCCAGCAAGGGCGTCAGCCATTGCTCTTTCTGCGCGTCATTACCGTAACGCGCCAGCACTTCCATATTGCCGGTGTCCGGGGCGTTGCAGTTGAACACCTCGGGCGCCCATTCATTGCATCCCATGACCTCGGCCAGCGGAGCGTACTCCAGGTTGCTCAGACCGGCACCGTACTCCGGCTCAGGCAAGAAAAGGTTCCAGAGCCCCTGCTCCCGGGCCAGGATCTTCAGTTCCTCGATGACCGGGACCGCCGCCCAGCGCTCACCCTCATTGACCTGGCGGGTAAAGACTTCCTCATTTGGAATGATGTGTTCATCCCGGAACGTCGTCAGCTTCTGCAACAGTTCCCGGGTCTTGGGGCTATATGAAAAATCCACGTTGCACCTCCGCTAACAGGCTGGGTAAGGCAATTCTCTGGTCAGGTAGTACCTGGCACAATAAAGTGTCAGGATTAATTATTCCAATTGATCTTGGTTATCACTTACCATCATCAATATTGATTTTAAAAAAATCAGGGAAAAATGAAACAAAAGACCATGGATTTGAATTTGTACCGAGTGTTCGAGGTGATCTTCAGCGAGGCCAGCCTGACCCGGGCCGGGGAAATCCTGCATATCACGCAGCCAGCGGTAAGCAATTCACTGGCTCGTCTGCGCCAGGAATTCAGCGATCCACTGTTCGTGCGCAGCGGAAGACGCATGCAGCCCACTCCGCTTGCCGAGGCCATTGCGCCTGACATTCGACGCGCCCTGAAGCTGCTGGAAAACACCCGCGTGGCGCTGGGACAATTTGCTCCTGGCGCCTCCAGCAGGTGTTTCCGCCTGCGTCTTTCGGATTTGCTGGAGGCCATCCTGGTGCCGCCCCTGCTGCGCCGAATGCAGGAGGTCGCCCCGGCCGTCTCACTGGAGACTTTCCAGGGCTCAAGACAAGACCTGTCGCGGGACCTCGCCGCCGGCGAGGCCGACCTGGGCATCGATGCCGTCCTGCACACCGATCCCCAGTTACAGCACGCGCTACTTTGCAGCGACCACTACGTTTGCATGGTCAGACCCGATCATCCCATGGTGGGCAAGACGCTGGGTCTGGGTGACTACCTGGCCTTACAGCATGTCATGCCCTCCAGCAGACGCCGCGGGCCCGGCCATGTAGACCTGGCCCTTCGGCGACTCGGTCAACAACGAAAAATCCTGCTGCGCAGCCAGCACTACCTGCTTACTCCCCAGGTGGTGCGCAGCACGGATCTGGCACTGAGTGCGCCCGCGTCGCTGGCTGCCATGCATGGCCTGCATTGCATGGAATTGCCGTTCGAGGTGGCGCCGCTGGAGATTCGTATGTATTGGCACAAGCGCGTTGAATCCGACCCGGCCCTGACCTGGCTGCGCTCGCAGGTGCAGGCCATCGGCGCGCAGGTCACTGCAAAACAAAACTCCAGCGACTAGGGCAGGACGCGATAAAGCACCCGACTCTTGAGAGTGTCCTCGGCACAACCAGCGCGAAACAGCAGCCTCTCCTCATCGGGCACCAGCCGAATCTCCTGGCGACTTTGGTCAAGGCTGTCGAGAAATACTCGCCGTTCAACGCCATCCTGGCTTTCTGCGGCGAGCAGACTGTATCGGGCCAGCTGGTGCTCCCCGCTACGTTGACGCAGGGCTATTTCCGCTACCTGGGAAGCCGGGTCCAGTCCGCTACGGCCCCTGAGCTTCGGCAGCAGCAAGGTGCCCGCCGCATGCGCCTTCAGCAAGCTGCTTACATCATTCGACCGTAACTGGCCGTAGACTGCGCCGGAAGGCAGGCTGACCAGGGTCGCGGCAAACCGGTGCCCGCCCAGGTGGGTGGTTTGCCAGGCTGCAGACGTGCATTGCCTGGCCAATTCGGCATAGACCGGCATGCCATGGAGCGAGCAACAGGTATCGCGCTGGCCGTTGGTACACACAAAATAGCGGTCTCCGCTTACCAGGTTGGCGGAATAGGTCGGGCGATTCTCAGCCAGGGAAAGCAGATCAATCGCTGTAAATTCCTCGTGGGTGGCAGCACGGAATTCGTACAGACCGGGCTGGGTGATACCGGCGAATCCCACGAACAGGCTAAGGTGCCCCTTGTCGCGATTGTGTTGCTGACGAATCAACTGGGGGCGGGTCTTGAAACCTTTTGCGCACAGGCCTTTAACCCCGGCTGTTAACCAGTCCTGAACCGGCGAGGGCAAGCCGTTATGCTCCAGCGCTCGGGCTTGCCAGACACCGCGAAATTCCAGCATCACCCAGCAATCAACCGGCTCAGCCGTGCCCGCCAGCGGTTCTCCGGATTCCGCTGCGAGTAGTGAACACTCGCGCAAACTATCCGCGCTAGTCACCGCCGGCAATCAGGCCTGGTCGCCACCGGCTCTTTCGCTGGCGGCGATATCACTAATCGACCTGGGCGCGGAATGGATACTGTTGCATGATCAGCTTGATCACGTTTGCGATACGGGTCCCGATATCTTCCTTGCTGGACTCCTTCACCGTGCCCTCGGCCACGCCTTCCCAAACCAGTTGCTGACGCTTGGCGTCCACCATGTCGACGTTTACCGTGCCCTGCGTGTAATGACGAACATCCGTGTAGCTACCGTAACTGCCCCAGGCGCCATAGCCGCGGTAGCCGTAATACATACCTGAACTCGGTTGAGTAGTGACTTGCACCTTTTCTGACAGGATGGCGTTGAAGTTCAGCAGCAGGTCCGGATCGGTCTCGACGTATCGGTATCCGCGGGCGTCCATTTCAACGCGCAAGGCATTCTTGAAGTGTTGCGTTATCAGGGTCTGGTACTGGGCCTGATCGGTGCCCGGAACCCGCACGAAACCGTAGGTCCTGTATTTACTGAAATCGGCGCTGGGGTCGTAGTCCGAGCGCAAGTCCGGGCTACTGGAGCATGCGGACACCACGACTAGCAGCGCCAGTATCAAAGTGGTTCTGAAAATATTCATGTCCCGGTTCCCTAATGCAGTGTGCAAACCCAACGCAGATCCATTGTACAGCCACCCAAGCGTCCGTGTTAACCCGGAGCCACACTCCGGGAGACGTCACGTGGCAAGGTCCAGACCGCGATGACGCCCAGCCCGGACAGTGCAGCCAGCGCCACGAACAGCTGAGCCCCGCCGCCGGGGCCGGCCAATAGCCACGACACCAGGCTGATGGCAAGGGGCGCCGCGCCGAAGGCCAGCACAAATTTTACCCCAAAAGCAAAGCCTTGGTAGGCAGCGGGAGAATAGCGCGACAGCAGCATGCTTTCCGCGGGCTGGGACGCGGTCATCACCAGCACGGTCAGGGTTGCCCCGGCGACCATGGAAATGCCTGTCAGCTGGCTGAGCGCAAACAACAGCGGCACCTGCAGGGCGAAGCCACCAAGATAAATCCATTTCAGGGAATAACGATCCGCGAGATGCCCGCCGATTACCTGGAAAACAGCGGATACACCGTACACAAACGTGACCAGCATGCCGACGCCCAGGGTGCCCTCGCCCATGAGCGAGCCCAGCCTCAGGTCAAACAGCTTCGGGAATGCGGTCAGACAGGCCTGGTAGATGAAGCCCAGGCAGAACATACCCAGCATCAGGGCGGCAAACACTTTCAAGAGCGCCGTTCTGCCCAGGTCTCCCCCGGTGGACACGGATTGACGACCCTCGGGCAACAAGCCCTTGCGCCATGCCCAGAGCATCACCGCACCGGTGATCACACAAGCCATGCCCGGTACGGCGAAGGCGGCGCGCCAACCCAGGCTATCCACCAGCAGTCCCGCTGCGGTGCCGGCGAACGCCACGCCCAGCCCGCCGAATATTCCGTTTACGCCCAGGGCCTTGCCCCCGGCCGTGACACTGCGCACCAGCCAGGGGATGCCGACCGGGTGGTAAATAGCGGCAAACAGCCCCAGGAAAGTCAGACCCAGCATGAGGCTGGACGACGAGTCGCTGAGGGCGCATGCAAAACACGCCAGACCCATGCCGAAAAACATCACCACGAGCATGCCGGGCGCACTCCAGCGATCAGCCAGCCAGCCAGCCGGGATCGCTGCGGCACCAACCATCAGCGCGCCCAGGGCCCAGAGCCGTACAAGTTCGTGGTAAGGCATATCCCAGGTGCGCTCGAGAGCCAGCGCCAGGACAAAAAAGAACGCGGTCAGCATATGCATGTAGGCGTGACCGAGGCTGGAAAACACCAACACCCATCTGCTGCTTCCTGACTGCATCATCTAGATGCGCCCGATGCTGCTGCCGGCAGAGCCAGGTTGCAGCGCAAGCTCACAGCTCACGCAGTATTCCTTCCAGCGCAGTTCTCAAGGGTGGGGGAACCAGCACGGCTTTGTTACTTGTCCGGTTTACAAAGACATGAACAAACCGCCCATAGGCAGCACACTCGTTTGCACCCGGCGCGAATATGGCGATGCCATACTGCACCGACCGGTTGCCCAGGAAATCCACCCGCAGACCCGCCTCTATCAGCTGCGGATAGGCCAGTGGGCTGCGATAGGTACATTGGGATTCAGCCACCACACCGATGACCGGGCTGTTCTCAATATCCAGTCCTCCCCGGTGAATCAGGTAATGATTGGCTACGGTGTCGAAATACGAGTAGTAGGCAACATTATTCACATGACCGTAGGCATCGTTGTCCATCCAGCGTGTCTGAATGGGCAGAAAATAGGCGTACTGATCACGGGTAGGTAAATCGCTCATGCATCACCAATAGGAAAGTGCGGTTCGAAACAATTCTTTCAGGATAGTCCTGTCCACGGCAAGCGGCGCGTTGCACAACAATCTTTGCTGGGGAAGCGCGCCATCGGTCAGTGCGTCCAAGTCACTCTCAGCGTAACCTATCGCGGCCAGACCACCAGGAAAACAGGCTTTCTGCATCAGCTGTTCCAGCCTTTCGGCCAGCACCTCGCCGGCCTCGGCCACGCTGACCTCCCCGAAATCGGCGCCCAGCCACCGGGCTACCTCAAGATGACGTTCTGGACAGGCGCTGGCAGTGAACCTGAACACTGCGGGCGCATTGACGATTACCGACATGCCGTGAGGCACCATGGCGTGGTCATCTGGATAGTCGGGCACGTGGTAGTCGCCCACCAGGCCCGCCACCGCATAGGACATGCCGTGAGGAAGATGCACACCCGCATTGCCAAAGGCTATTCCAGCCAATGTCGCAGCCCACATCATCTGCTCACGCGCCTCCAGGTCAGCGGGGTCGGCCAGGGCCCGTTCGAAATAGCTCCCGATAATCTTCAGCGCCCTTTCGCAACCCATGTCACTCCAGGGATTGGCGCCCTGGCTCATGGGACGCGCGGAGGCAGTCAGCGGCGCCAGCCTGGCACTGTAAGGAATGGCCGTATAGGACTCGGCTGCATGGCTGAGCACATCGAAGGCGCTGGCTGCCAGCACATTGTGCGGCAGCGTATGGGTGCACCAAATGTCGATCAAGGCTTCGCTTGGTCTCAGGTGTCTGGAGGCGATGCCTGTTTTCGCCTTCATCTCGAGCAAGTCAAAGACCGCTATGCCGGTACACTCACTGCCGGTACCACAGGTAGTGGGGCAGGCGATGTGTGCCTTCAGCGGTCCTGGCACGGGTCGCCCCTCGCCCACCGGCGCGTTGACATAGGCCAGGAAATCGGCCGGGTGGGTGGCATACAAGTTGGCCGCCTTGCAGGTGTCCATCACCGAGCCGCCACCAATGGAAAGATAACCATCCGGTCGCGCATCAGCCGCAAACCTGGCTGCCTCCCTGAATGACGCATCCGTGGGCTCGATCTGTACTCCGTCGTACAGCACCGCATCCAGCCCTGCCCTGGCAATGGAATCCATCGCGCGCTGGAAAAAATCAAGTTCTTTGATGCGCTTGTCGGTAAACACCGCAACCCGCGCAACGCCACGCGTCTTTAACCTCTCGCCGGCCTCGGACAGACACCCGGGGCCCACGGTAATGCTGGACATATCCACCGAGAATGCGGAATCGCAGCCGTCAGCCAGAGAATAGTAATGATGGCAACAACTCATTATGGAAATTCACAAGCCTCGAGTGCGCGCACGCCATTTCCGCCCGTCAGGGTAATCACGCCAGGAAAATTCAGGCAGGAACATGGCTCAAAGGTAACACGTCGCCGACCGCGCCGTTGTCAGAGTGAACAAGTATTCAATCAACCAGCGCGCTGCGAATCAGCTTGTACTCATCCTTGACCATGGAACCAAAAACGGGATCGCTACGAGACTCTATGGCCTCGTCAACCTCTTGCCAGTCATCCGGCACCAGGAACTGGCGGGCCAGGGGAAACAGCACTCTTTCTTCAAGTTCCACATGACGACGCTGCACATCAATGTAGGCACGCGCCATTTTGCTGAAGTCCTTTACCGACATGACCGAACCGCATTCCACCTCCTGGATGGCAGCCCGGAATCTCGAGCCCATGCCCGCGAGTTCATGATGTTCGGCCAGGATTTCGTCAATATCGGCCACAGCGCCCGACTGGCGCTCGCGCAAGCGCTTGAAAATCAGGTCTTCTTTCGGGTGGTGGTAAAGATCGGGGAAATTGGTCATGTAATGCATGACGTCGCCCATCAGATCCCATTCGGGGATACCACCCTGTTCAAGCACTCCCAGCTGCGCCTCCAGAAAATCCAGCACGCGGCAGATATGCGCGTGCTCCGTGTGCAGCGTCTTGAGCACATTTTGCATGGCGGGCTCCAAAAATATTCTATTTATCCTGAGAACCTGTGGTCTATTCTGGGCTGCGTAGATTGTGAGCGAAAAGGTTCAGATTCAAGACGCCAATCGCGCGTAATAGCTAGCTATTGCGAAGATTGGGAACACAGAAGCTGGGTCTTTTAGCCGCAAGATACGAGTTCATGAATAAACCAGAGGCTCCCTCGTTGTGGATTGTTCGTTTTAGACCCTGGCGCTTCAATACGTGCTTGCCGCAGGCTGCTAGGCGGGAGAAGCCCCGGACCCCCTGAAGGTACGGAAAATCAGGTCCGAAATCGGGTAAGTGATATTGAAGTTCCAACGGCTCATCAGGCTCGGGTCATGGTGACTGGTATGCAATGCCCGCAAGCGGCGGATCAGTCCGCGTCTGCCCAGCCACGAGTCTCCCGGCAAATGGTAAGCCAGGTGCAAGATTTCGTAGTTCAGAAAGTAGGCGACCGCGCTAGCTACGAATAAAAGACCCACGTTCCCGGCAAACAGCAATGACAGCGTGATGCCCACCGGAAATGCAAAGGCCAGTATAAAAAACACCATCAACACTGGCGGAAACAATACGGCCTTGAGATCACGTATATCTTCCAGCTCCATGTGCTGGTGAGAAAAAAACCTGTGATGCTGGCCGGCATGCCGCTTGTACACCAGACCCAGACCGGGCACTGGTCGATGCATGACAAAGCGATGCCCCAGGTACTCCGCCAGGTTCGCATACAGCAAGGTTATGGGGACAGTTAGCCATTGCGCAGCCTGCACCTGGTCGAGTTGCCCGGCACTGTAAATGACAACCGCAATACCAGAGCCAAACGTGAAGCACAGGTGCACCAGCCCACGATAGTTTGCCGGAATCTCCTCTCGCCGATATGTCTCGCGATACTCCGCCACCGCTTGTTCCCGCATAGCTTGAAAACCTGCTGCCTGGTCCGTCACCCTGAGCAGTGTAGCTGACATTCCCTGCCGATTTTGAGAACCTCCAATTTACTCCGAATGACGCAGGCACGGATGCAGGAATATGCACTCAGGCCGCCGTTCATACCCAATATTCGGCTCGCGAGGAATGCTGGCGCAGAAGTCGGATTTTCCAGACCCGGAAAACGGCTGCCTGGTCAAAACAGAGGCTGCCCGGTTTACCCTGCCAGTCAGAATGTGTTATTTGAAAATCAGCACGCCCGGATAATTAGGGGGTTGCCACTGCACAAGTTGGCTGACAAGGGAGTATTCACGCGAGATGGCGCCAGAGTCCATGCATAACCCGGAAAACGAGGAAGAAGGTACCCTGCCGATCGCCGCGCCCTGCCGTCAAATCAGCGCGACCGCGCCGTTTGACTGGATCAAGGCCGGATGGTCGGATATCCGTCGGGCCCCCCGACAGAGCCTGAGCTATGGCCTGGCCATCACTGTCACGAGTTACCTGGTCAGTTTCATGGCGCTCAAGCTGGGCAACTGGGTCATCCTGCTTGCCCTGCTGTCTGGCTTCATTTTCATCGGCCCGGTGACGGCCATCGGAATGTACGCGATTAGCGCCCAGCTACAACGTGGACAGCAGCCCTCGCTCGCCCGGTGTCTCGGCGACGAGCGCAAGTGCGCGGGAAATGCGATGGTATTCGCCTTGCTGCTCATGGTGATCTTCCTGGTCTGGGCCAGGGCGGCTTCCATGTTGCATATTTTCTTTCCCATGGAAGCGGACCCGGATTGGCGGCAAACACTGACCTTTTACAGCATAGGCAGCGCAGTGGGTTCCTTGTTTGCCCTTATCACCTTCAGCCTGGCCGCGTTCTCCTTGCCGATGATCCTGGACCGCAAGGTCGATGCAATCACCGCAGTCGTCACCAGCATCAATGCCGTACTTCGAAACAAGCCGGCCATGGCCGTGTGGATAACACTCATCGTACTGGCTACCGCGCTCGGCTTCGCCACCGCTTTCCTCGGGCTGGCGATAACCATGCCCTTGATCGGACATGCAACCTGGCACGGCTATCAGGCCACGATAGATGCGAGTGATTTCCCTCCCAACCAGGCGCCTGAAGGCTAGTGGTTTCTGGTCCATGTGTGCCAGCGTATTCCGGGCCTGGAAAATCAGGCTTCCGCATTCTCCATCTTGAGCGGCCTCACCCAAGCACTGTCGGCGCCCTGAAGCTGAACCTGTTAGCTTATAATCCGGCTCACTCGAAAACGTCAAAGGGCCCCAGGCAGGTAACCGACAAGCAATGAAACAACTTCCCCGAGTCTGTATCATCGGCGCCGGCACCAGCGGCGTGATCTGTTCCAAGGTGCTTAAGCAACACGGCATACCTTTCGACACCCTGGAAATGGGAAGCGGGTTGGGCGGTATATGGCGGTTTCAGAATGACAATGGCGTCTCAACCTGTTATCGCTCGCTGCACATCAACACTTCCAAGCGCATGATGGAATTGTCTGATTTCAAATTCCTGCCTGAAATTGCCGAATATCCCACGCACCGCGAAATACTGTCCGAGTTCGAACGCTATACCGACGAATTTGATGTACGCCAGCACATCCAGTTCAAGACGCGGGTGAATCACTGCGAGCGCCGGGCGGAAGGTGGCTGGAAAATTGACCTTGAGGGCCCCGACGGACCGCGCACCGGGAACTACGATTTCCTGGTGGTGGCAAATGGCCATCACTGGAGCCCGCGTATGCCGGATTATCCGGGCCATTTCGACGGCATACATTTTCACAGTCACCATTATGTAGACACAGAGACGCCGCATGATCTGCAGGGCAAGCGCGTTGTGATAGTGGGCATGGGCAATTCAGCCATGGACATTGCCTGCGAACTCGGCCACATCGGGCAGGGGGCGGAAAAAGTATTCCTGGCCCAGCGTTCGGGCGTGTGGGTCATTCCAAAGGTCCTGGGCAATATTCCCCAGGACAAGTTCATCAGGCACCCGATGAAGGCGCCTGGCTTGGGCGAGCGCCTGGTACGAACGCTGGTGCCGAGGCGTCTGCGTCTTGCATTCTGGGACCTGACCATGGAAACGGTCATCAAACTCATGGCCGGCAGCCCGGACAGGGTCGGTCTCAAGCCACCCAGGGAGCATTTCCACAGCCGCCACCCCACGGTCTCACAGGAACTGTTCAACCGCCTGGTGCATGGAGATATCACCCCCAGGGGTAACCTAAAGGAACTCAAGGGAGACAGGGTGGTATTCGAGGATGGTTCAGAGGAGCAGGTTGACGCAATTATCTCTGCCACCGGTTACAACATCGAATTTCCATTCTTCGCACGGGAATTCATCAATGCGCCTGGCAATAGTATCCCCTTGTGGCAGCGTATCTTTGACCCCCGCTACAAGGACCTGGCCTTCCTGGGCCTGGTGCAGCCGGTCTGCGCCATGATGCCCATCGCCGAGTTGCAGTCGAATTTCATTGCCGATTACCTGGCTGGCGAGGCCGAGTTACCCGATGGCGAGGATATGGAACGGCAGATGCTGGCCTTTGACCAGACCATGAAGAGCGACTACACCTTGTCGGAAAGCCATACCATCCAGATCGACTGCCCGGAATATTCCTATATGCTGCAGAAGGAATGGAAAAAAGCACGCCGACGGGCAGGCAAGACCGGCGATCCTTTACAGGTAGCTACCGCCGTCCGCCACATCGCCTAGCCCAGGGCGCCAGATTCGGCCAGCTGTTGTATTTCATCAGCCGTAAGGCCGAGCTCTTGCAATACTTGCAGGTTGTGGGCGCCCAGGGTCACGCCGACGTGTCGGTAAGCGGCCTGGGTGCCGGAGAATCTGAGGGGACAGGCAATCTGCTTTTGACTGGCCCCGTCCTCCCGGGGTACGTCCACCACCATTTCGCGTTCGCCCATCAGGGGGCTGGCAGCCGCCTCGGCAAAATCCAGTACTGGCTCCACACAGGCCTCCAGTGGCTCGAACACACTGACCCAATCCGCCAGGTCGCGCTGCAGAAACTGCTCGGTCAGGAGCTCACGAAAGGCCGCCTCATCCACATCCATGGCGAGGGCTAACAAGTCCTCCCTGCCAAGACCCAGGCACAACTGCCGCCGAAATTGGGGCTCGAGACTTCCCACCGACAGGTAGCGGCCATCGCGCGTCCGATAATAACCATAAAATCCGCCGCCGCTTATCGGCCCCTGGCCGCCAGGCTGGCTCAATCCAGCGCCCAGGGCCGCCGCACCCGTCAGGGCATTCAGCGCGAACACCGAATGGGTCATGCTCACGTCCACTTTCTGCCCCTGGCCGGTGGTCTGGCGGTGTATGACAGCGGACAGCAGGCCTATCAATCCATACAGTGAACCGCCGGCCTGATCGGCAATCTGAATCGAGGCCGGTACCGGCGCCTGGCCGGCAGATCGGCAACCCTCGGCCACACCAGCCAGGGCCAGGTAGTTATTGTCATGCCCAACGCGATCCCGATAGGGTCCGTCCTGCCCATAGCCCGTGATGGAGCAAAATATCAGGCG
>JAPHSC010000045.1 GCA_026193125.1 Gammaproteobacteria bacterium | reverse complement strand
GCCGTCGCACTGGTTATCAACCTGGTGGTCGCCGCAATTTCAGGCGTGGGTCTTCCGCTGCTATTACGCCGCCTGGGCATAGATCCTGCCCTGGCGGGCAGCGTCATGCTGACAACCCTTACCGATGTCATCGGGTTCGCCACCTTTCTCGGACTGGGTGCGCTGCTGCTGACTTGAAAGCCTCCATTCTGATTTGGCCCGAGTACAGGAACCCTGGAGTTACTGCGGAGTCAGGCGGCCCCGTCCCCGGCCTCTCGCTGTGTCCGGACCATTCGGCGCAGAACCTCCGGACACACTGCTAGACAGACCGTGACCGGGTTCGGTCTGTCTATAACTACCAGGTCAAACAGGGTCACGTGTGCAGTCATCTATTGTGCAAAACAGTGTCAGGCTTATGCTTATTAATGCTAACCTTCGCCCCGATGTTTTGGGTAATTCTGCGATGATCGGGGACAGGGTCAATGTCCCGGGAGACGACAAGATGAGAACATTAGGAATCCTCTTTGCCGCGGCGGCTCTGTACCTGGCTCTGGCGTTCCAGGCGTGCTGGTCGAATGAGATGATTTCAGAAGGCAGCGCTGCTCCGTCCTTCCGCTTGCAGGATCAGAACAGCGACTGGCACTCCCTCGAAGATTACAAGGGTAAATGGGTAGTTCTGTATTTTTACCCCAAGGATGACACTCCCGGCTGCACCACTGAGGCATGTAATTTTCGCGATGACATATTTGCCTTTCGCAAGCTCGGTGTTGTGATTCTCGGAGTCAGCACAGACGACGTGGAATCCCACCAGAAGTTCGCGGAAAAACACAGTCTTCCGTTTTCCCTGTTGTCAGATCCGAAAGGCACAACCGCCGAGCAATACGGGGCCCTGCGCAACCTGGGGGTGATGGTATTTGCCAAGCGCCACACTTTCCTGATTGACCCTAATGGTGTGGTTGCCAGGCACTATCAAGACGTGGACCCGGATACACACTCGGCCCAAATCATGACCGATCTGCAAGCGCTGATGTGAGCGCCCCCTGCGTATCCCTAGAGCAAGCTACGCATGGCTTCGCCCAGGCCATCGATGGTAAGCGGAAACATGCGGTCGCCCATTAACTCACGCAAGAGTTCTATTGAGGGTGTGTAATCCCAGCGCTCGCGGGGTTCGGGATTCAGCCAGACACTCTTGGGGTAGGTATCCAGCAAGCGCCGCATCCAGACCGCACCGGACTCCTCGTTCAAATGCTCAACACTGCCACCGGGATAGCTGATCTCGTAGGGACTCATGGTGGCGTCTCCGACAAACACCACCTTGTAATCAGCGCTGTAACGGTGCATTACGTCCCAGGTGGGCATGCGCTGATTGTAGCGCCTCCGATTATCCTTCCAGAGACCTTCATAGATGCAGTTATGAAAGTAAAAATACTCAAGTCGCTTGAATTCGCTTCTGGCCGCGGAGAATAACTCCTCGCATACCCTCACGTGGTCATCCATTGATCCACCGGCATCCAGGAACAGCAATACCTTTACCGCATTGTGGCGCTCCGGCACCATCTTGATATCCAGCATGCCCCCGTTCCTGGCGGTTGAACGAATCGTGCCATCCAGGTCCAGCTCGTCGGCAGCACCCTGCCGGGCGAATTGCCGCAACCTGCGCAGGGCTACCTTCATGTTGCGTGTTCCCAGCTCCAGGGAGTCGTCGAGGTTGCGAAACTCCCGCTTGTCCCACACCTTGACGGCACGACGATGGCGGCTTTCCGACTGGCCTATGCGTACGCCCTCCGGGTTATAGCCATAGGCACCAAAAGGCGAAGTCCCGCCGGTTCCTATCCACTTGTTGCCGCCCTGGTGGCGCTCCTTCTGCTCTTCCAGGCGCTGGCGCAAGGTCTGCATGAGCTTTTCCCAACCACCCAGAGCCTCTATCCTGGCCTTCTCTTCTGCACTGAGCGTGAGCTCAAGCTGACGCCGAAGCCATTCGTCAGGGATATTGCCCAACTGCTCACCCAGAAGCGTTTCCACCCCCCGAAAATGGGCACCGAAGACCTGGTCAAATAGATCGAAACGGGTCTCGTCCTTGATCAGTGCGCTGCGCGCGAGGTAATAAAAGTCATCCACGCTGTAGCCAGCCAAGCCCGCATCCAGCGCATCCAGCAGGGTCAGGAACTCGGGTAGCGACACCCGCAACCCGGCTTCCCGGAGCATGAAAAAAAACCTAACGAGCATTCCGTCTGTTGAGAAAAATCAGTTGTTCAAACAAGTGCACATCCTGCTCGTTTTTCAGCAAGGCGCCATAAAACGGCGGCAGCGAACTACGCTTGTCACCATCGCGCAAGGCTTCTGCAGGCACATCCTCGGCCAGTAAAAGCTTGATCCAGTCCAGCAATTCCGAGGTCGAGGGTTTCTTCTTCAGCCCGGGTGTTTCACGTAGCTGGTAGAAAGCGTTCAGCGCTTCTGCAAGCAGTTTCTTTTTCAGTCCCGGATGATGCACCTCCACAATGCTGGTCATGGTATCCGGGTCCGGAAACTGGATGTAATGGAAAAAGCACCGCCGCAAAAAGGCATCCGGCAGCTCTTTCTCGTTATTGCTGGTAATGATGATAATCGGCCTGTGCCTGGCCTTGACCAGTTCACGAGTTTCGTAAACAAAAAACTCCATTCGATCCAGTTCACGCAGCAGGTCATTGGGGAACTCAATATCCGCCTTGTCGATCTCGTCGATCAAAAGCACCGGCTGCACATTTGAGTCAAAAGCCTCCCACATGGCTCCCTTGACGATGTAATTACCGATCTCGTGGACCTTTTCATTACCCAATTGGGAATCGCGCAGACGCGATACTGCGTCATATTCGTACAAGCCCTGCTGGGCCTTGGTGGTGGACTTGATATGCCACTGGAACAGGGGCAGACCCAGGGCCAGCGCAACCTCCTCGGCCAGCTGGGTTTTCCCTGTTCCCGGCTCTCCCTTGATCAGGATCGGTCTACCCAGGGTGACTCCCGCATTGACCGCGGCCATCAGGTCCTTGGTCGCAATATACCTCTCAGTACCCTCAAATCGTCCTTCTCGCACGAATATGATCTCCCTGTGCAGGCTACTAGCGCCCGGCTGGTTGCAACTCCAGTACGTGGCGGCTCACCGCCGGTTGAAAATCGGCCATTTTACCGACTGCCCACGATTCGTGGCCGCGCCTGTAGTAGTCCGACAAGGGGTGGCCACTCTGCCCGCCGGGCATATGGAAATAGCCTGTCAGCGAGGTCCCCGGGGATACCGCAAAACGCTCGGAGGCCCCAAAGCTGCGGCCCTGCACCCGCGGCATATTCGTATCTCCCGGCAATGGTTCGGCAGGCATGTTTAACAAGTCACCCAGCAGCGGAATGGAACCGCTGAGCGGGTGGCGAATCGCTGCAACATTCAGCTCGCCCCATGCATAAGCCTTAAGTTCTCCGGCATGCTGTGCCGAGTATGCCTCCAGCAGATCGTCCACAGTCTGCAGCAGAAATTGCTCCCAGTCCTGGTACACCGGATCCAGCAAATGCAGCGGCCGCTGGGTCACCAGTTGCCATAGCGAGGCCTCAAACTGCCACGGAGCTCGAACTGCCTGGTCAGGATAGGCGGCAATAAACTGACTCATTAGATTCTTGTACACCGCTTCCTGCACCATTAAACGATAAGCCCGCACAATCCGGTAGCCCACGGAGTCCACACTGGCGCGGGCCGTCCATTCCTCAACCAGTCTCTGCAACTCCTGTCTTTCGGGATGTCCTTCCACCGCCTGTGCATCGAGGAGTTCCAGCAGCAGGTTCCTCCAGGGCTCAAGAAATAGCGCTCTGTCATCCAGCTGCACCGCCAACATGTCAGCCAGTATGGGCTTTTGCAAAGACATCAGATCGTCACGAATTTGCATGCCACGGGCCCCCAGTGCATAGCCTCCATCACCAACTTTCGCGAGGTCCTGCTTACTGACCACACGGCTGTTGGCCGTCCAAATGAGCCCCGACTTGGGATTAAGGATGCGCGGATAATCCAGCGGATCCAGCCAGCCCTGCCAAAGGGATTCGGGTCGTGTAGCCTGCGCCGCATCCCAATCGGCCTTGTCGCCCCTGCGTGGAATACGCCCCATTATCGTCCAGCCAATATTCCCCTGGTCATCCGCGACGACAAAGTTCTGCGGCGGCGTACCTGCACGGCTGGCAATCGCCATGGCCTGCTCGACACTGGTGGCCTGCTCCATCTCCAGCAGGTTCAGGTTACTGGCTGCCGGGTCGTGGGCAGTCCAGGCCAGGGCATAGCTGTTGCCGAAAAACTCCACCACCGGGCCCCACGGAGTGATACGGACAGCCAGGGTTTGGGCCGACTGTCCCTTCACCTCTATCGACTCATCCACCGACTCGAACGCCCACCACCCGGTTGCCGTGCGATATAGACCCGGGTCTTGCGGGTCGATTTCCAGCGCCACCAGGTCCACCCAATCACCATAACTGTTGGTGAAGCCCCATGCGATCTTGCCGTTGCTTCCGGCCACTACAGCCGGCACCCCGGGCAGGGTCACACCGGTGATATCAAGCTTGTCCGGAATCTGCAGGCGGGCACGGTACCAGGTATTTGGCACCTGGATCCCCAGGTGCATATCATTCGCAAGCATTGCCTTTCCGGTACCGCTACGCCAACCTGCCACGGCCCAGTTATTGCTGCCAGGCACGTCGGTCGCCTGTTGCTCAAGTCCAATCAAGCTGGTCGTGTCGGGCCGCGGAACCCGAGCCGACAACTCGCGCAAATCCAGTTGTTCCGGACCAGGGATTTGCGGCGGC
Source organism: Gammaproteobacteria bacterium (assembly GCA_026193125.1). GTDB lineage: Bacteria > Pseudomonadota > Gammaproteobacteria > Steroidobacterales > BM003 > CAKZML01. The sequence goes on along the minus strand of JAPHSC010000045.1, from coordinate 1,275 downwards.
GGTAACGCACCACCTTCCAGGGGCGCGTCCCAGGGACCACCCGCGGGTTGCAAAAAACCAGCCATTTCGGCCGAGTAAAACTGGCGGATCGCAATTCTCATGGCCTCATGCGCACCGGAGCCATCGTTCAACTGCAGGAACATGGAATACAGCACTAGCATGCAATCTTCAGGTAACCAGGGCTTGGGCTCGGAAGCCAGCAGCCAGTACTCAAAGGGTCGCACAGTCAGACTTTCCAGACCCTGGTTAACGCCCCGGGCATAGGCTTCCAGCAGGCTGCGTTCGTCCGGGCTCATGCTGGCCCAATTGCGCCGGGCCACCTCGCGAAAACGGTGAATACGGTTGCTTCTGTCGGTTTCAAGCGCCGCGGGGCCCACCAGGGCAGACAACTCCCCGGCCGACATTCTGCGCGATAGATCCATCTGGAAGAAGCGGTCCTGTGCATGTGCGAAACCCAGGGCCTGGGCCAGGTCGGCGCGGTCTTCGCCGCGAAGAGAAACCGCCCCCACATCGTCTCGCTCAACCAGCACCGTGCCAGACAGCCCGGTCAAAAGCATGCTTCCATCCAGTGCCGGCAGACTTGCTCGCAAGACCATCCATACCGAGCCCAACCCCAGCACCAGCAGGAGCAAAACTGCCAGAGCGATTCGCTTGATAGCTTTCATAGCCAACCTCTAAGCCGATGTTGAGCGGGAGTCGGGTCAGTATAACCGTGACCTTGCGCCGGCCCGGTTCACCACGGCCTACACTAGAGTATCAGTCTACCGAGACGCGCAGAATCTTCATGGCGTTGGTGCCACCCGAAACACCCTTCATATCGCCCTTGGTGAATATCACGAGGTCATCGGGCGCCACCGCACCACGGCTGATCAATATCCTGAACGCTCCATGGTATGTATCCAGCGAGTTGCCCTTCACTACATCAAAGGCCACCGGGTAGACACCCCGGTACATCTGCACCCTGCGACGCGTCGCAGGCCGCCGGGTAAAGGCATAAATTGGTATATCAGTGCGGATACGTGACATCCAGCGGGCGGTTGTGCCCGACTCAGTCAAGGCCACGATCGCCTGCACATTCAGGTGATTGGCGGTGTACATGGTCGCCATGGCTATCGCCTCGTCGATAAACAGGAAGCTGTCCTTGCGCTCCATGCGCCCTATGCTGCCGGCAGCCTGGTGGCGTTCCGCATCCTCGCATACCCTGGCCATGGCGTTGACCACCGCCACCGGCCGTTTGCCCACTGCAGTTTCGGCGGAGAGCATGACAGCATCGGT
>JAPHSC010000281.1 GCA_026193125.1 Gammaproteobacteria bacterium | reverse complement strand
TGATCCATTTGCGAATGATCCACGCCTTCCCCGCCTTGATCCTGCAGCGCCGGGCTGTCAGTTTGCGTATCCGGTATGTGGACATCCGAGATTCGGTAGCGATTGTCGGCACTCTTGCTGATCTTCACGTGCAGGGTCATGCCGGCTTTCAAGGACGTGAAATCCACCGCATCGTCAACGGTGAAGTCCATGGTCATCACCGGCCATTCCCATTCGCTAATTTCTCTATGCGTGACATTCACCATCCTGTGTCCCGCCATCACGCTGTTGATCGTGGCTTCCACCCATGCGGACTGGGGCAGCGATGCGGTCTCCGCATCACGATTCATGCGCCGAAAGTCCGAGTTCTTGCTCGACTCTGAATCCAGCAGAAACTGGGCGGAGGTGACAATTTTCTCGCCCTCGGCGAGCCCGCCCAGGATCTCCACCTGGTTATCGGCCACGCGTCCTATGCGGACTTCCACCGACTTGAATTTTCCGTCTCCCAGGGCAAGCACGACCCTGTCCTGGTTACCGGTTCGAATGACCGCCTCCCGGGGAACCAGCAGTTTCGGCTGTGCTGCATTTTCCTGGATGGCCAGCTGGGCAAACATACCCGGCCGTAACAGGTGATCCGAATTGGCCAGCCTCACCCTGACCTGGGCGGTGCGTGTCTTGGCATTCAGCATTGGATACACGTAATCCACATGACCCTGCCAGGAGCGACCCGGCAGATAATCCAGCGTCATGCTGACCGGATCACCGGCCTTGACCTGCGACGCCTGGCGCTCAAATACCTCGCCCGTCACCCAGACCTCATCCAGCACCCCGATCGACATCATGGTCGTGCCCGGCTGGACAAAGAATCCTTCCCGCACATTCAGGTTATTCACCACCCCGGATTGGGGCGCAAAAATAGTGACGGTCTGGCTGACTTTTCTTGATTCACGCAAAGCGCTTATTGTGGCCGCCGGCACTTGCAGCGCACGCAGGCGATCTTCCGCGGCACGCACCAGGCCCGGGTTGTTGCGGTTGAGTGCGAGCACGAGCTCTTCCTGCGCATTCACGAGATTGGGTGAATAGATAGCGTATATCGGTGCGTCTTTCCTGACCGGGTCGCCCTCGGCCTTGACATAGAGTTTTTCGATCCAGCCTTCCACGCGTGGATGAATGTGCACCAACTGGTCTTCATCAAATTGCACATAGCCGACGGTCTTGATGGCAGAATTCAACAGCCCCATGGTGACCAACGCTGTCCTGACTCCGAGGTTGTTCTCGACATCCGGCGAGATGCGTATCGTCCCCGGCCCGTCGCCGGCGGCTCCATCCTCGGCAAATACCGGGATCAGATCCATACCCATGGGAGATTTGCCGGGCTTGTCACGTTTGTAATTCGGATCCATGGGCGCGACCCAGTACAAGGGTTCGCTTTTGGCCGGCACGTCCACCTCCGCCACATTTGGCGCTGGGCCGAAGATGGCGTATCCGGCGGCACCCATCACCACGCCTGCCACAACCATTGCCGCATAGTTCAGTTTGTTATTCATTATTGGCTCCTGATAGGGCGGGGTCGCCACCAGATTCGGTATTCCGGGAATCCGTCAGCAGGTAATTTATCTGGGCAATCTGCTTCTGCCGTTCGACCTGGATACTGAGCATCTCGATCTTCGCATTCAGCTCCGCGATGCGCGCCCTGACCGCCTCGGCGAAATCACCATAGTCGTTGTTGTAGGCGCTCAGCGAAGCTTCCGATTGCTCGCTCATTTGCGGGAGCAACTGTGTTGCATACAATGCCTGGCGCTCATCCAGACGCAGTAGTTGCGATCTGCTCGTCTCGAATGCCGACAGCAGTTGCCTCAGCAACAGTCGTCTTTGCGTTTTTGTCTGGTTGGCCCTGGCGACCGCCGCATCGACGTCCTTGTCCTGGCGATTCGCGGTAAAAATCGGCAGGTCGAAGCTCACGCCCAGCGAAAGAAAATCAGACCTGGAATTCCCCATGGGATCCTCGTCGCGATAGCCGTACTGGGCGGTCACACCCCACTCGGGTTTATATTTTTGTCGGGCCAGGTCACTACCGGTTTCAGCTGCGTCGATTTGCACCTCCAGGGCAAGCAAGGCAGGGTGGTATTGAAATAGCTCGTACATCTCCTGCTGACTCAGGGTCGTGGAGCCGGTAACCCGCTCCGCCATCCCCAACTCAAGCTCTGGCAATTGACTGACAAGTGGTTTGGCCACCGCTATTCCACCCACCCACTCGGACAAGCGCTGCTTGTTCGCCTCCATTTGCTGACCGAGCATCGCCAGGCGATCCTCAAGGGCGGTCAACTCGAGCTGTGCTCGAATGACGTCTTTCTGGCGGGTTTTTCCCAGGGCACTGGAGTAACCGACCATGGCCACGTCGACCAGTTGCTCGAACAAGGCCCGGTCCTGCTCAATCAGGGCGATCGTCTGCTGGGCCTTGTAGGCGTCCAGCCAAAGCTGGCTTACGGTCAGGGCTACCTTGCCTTCGCGGTCAGCCCGCAACAGTGGCTCTTGCGAGCTCAGTTGTTGTTTCATCTGCCCCATCAGCTTCAGACTGTCCCCGCGCGGCAGCATCTGCGTGATGCCCACTGCGAACTGGGTCATGGGTTCCTGGCCAAAATTGAAGGTGTCCGTGGGCATATTGGCGAGCGTGACCGACATTCTCGGATCCGGCAGTGTACGCGCGGAACTTGCCTCGGCTGTCAGCGCCTCCTGGGCGTACTGACTTCCATCCAGCCAGGGATCGCTGGCCCGGGCGATCTCAACCGCCTGTTCCAGCCCCAGGCCGGGCTC
>JAPHSC010000228.1 GCA_026193125.1 Gammaproteobacteria bacterium | reverse complement strand
GGGAATGAACCTGACCACCCAGGAAGACCAGCAACTGTTTACCGTGAACGGTATACAGGTCATGTCAGGTGAGGTGTGCAACTTGCTGGGTGAAGTGCCCGGTATGCGTGACATGGGGGTGGACGTACTGCGCATAAATCCCACGGGTGATGACATGACATCGGTGATCGCCCGGTTTCGTGCGGTGGCAAACGGTCAGCCTGTGGACAGCGAAAATTCGGCCCCCGGTGTAAACGGTTACTGGCTGGGCCGCCCGGGCATGCACCACGACCGGCCCTGGGTAGACACCCTGCTCGAGTGAGGCGTCGCCCTAGAGTAAGGCGGCAGCGATGGCGGCACCCTGCAACATGAGCAGCCTGAGCAAGGGTGGCAGGCCATCCTGGTCCACGCCATCCAGCAGGTTCTTCACTTCCAGACCCAGCTCGGTATCGCCCTCGATCTGCAGGCGGCGCTGGAAAAACAGGGTATCGGGATCCTCGGTGCGTGCAGTCAGCTGCAGGAATTCCTTCAGGTTACCCCGAATGGCGGCATCCGCCTGCTGCTCGGCGGCGATCACCAAGCGCCCTTCCGCGCCATAGGTGAAATACCAGCACAACCCGGCATCCAGGATTTCGACCTGCAGCCACTTGCCCTTCAGGAACTCGAAATCCCCGTCAGCCAGCGGTTCCTTCAGGGCCTGTGCCATCAGCCGTGACAACACTGCCCGCTGCAGATTGAAAGGCACCAGGGCGGCGCCAGGCAGCAGCTTGCGCGAGAGCCCTCGCAACAATTCCAGCGGCAATGGCGGCACCGGCAGGGAGAACGGCAGCGGGAGTCGGCCTGGCTGATTCATGGTTCACACCGGAAGTTCATGCAAGCGGTGATTATCGCACACCCCCATACCGGCCTGCTCAATCGGCATATGTACAAGCACCCATAGCAAAAACTACGGCAAGGACTAGGATTTTCTCAGGCACCTGGTGATGCGTATTGCTCGCAAGGAGTGTCAACGTGAATACGGTTAAACCTCGCCCCTTCACCCAACACACGGTTCTGCCTGGCCTGGTCATCCTGTGTTTCATTGCCCTGCTGGCAATGCCCGTCGCGGTCTTCGCCCAACAATCCGCCGCCCAGGACAACACACACTTTGCACTCAACCTCGGCGCCCACACATGGCCCGCCCTGGCCGACCTGGAATCCAGTTTCGAAGGAGCCTTCGACAACGTTGGATTTGATATCGACATGGGCATACACCTGGGTGATCCGCAGGAGGATCGCTGGCTCTGGGGAATAGATTTCGGCCTGTTCTTTACCCAGGGCGATATCAGCGGCCAGGTCACCAGCCTGGATGCACGAGGTCTTTACCTGGTTCCTTCTGTAAAAATGCCCGTGGGTGACAAGCAACGTTTCTACCTGGATGCGGGTCTGGGTCTGTACATGGTGGATTTTGCCGAACTGGACTGTGGCAGTTACAGCCCCTGTCTCGAGGTCAATGAAGCCTGGCAGTCAACCACGCTGGGTGGCTACATCGGGGCCAGCATGGACTTGCCAATGGGCGACGGCAGGTATTTCCTGACGACAGCGTTGCGTATGCATTACGCCAATTTCGGCACCCCCGACGGTCTGGGCCCCTCTCCCGGAGAATTGAACGGACCCATCTTCATGTTCCTGATTGGCATTGGCATGTAGCTGGCCCGTTTGCTGCGTTATGCTTGCAGCTCTGCCCAGTCAGCCTCATGAAAGGATTGGCGTATGTCATCCGCGGAACTCGCCAGGCAATTGGCCCAACAGGTGAAAACCATCGCCCTGGTGGGTGCGTCTGACAAATCCCACCGGGCAGCCAACTCGGTGATGCGTTTCCTTCAATATCGTGGCTACCGAGTGATCCCGGTCAATCCCCGCCTGGCTGGAAAAACCCTGCTGGGCGAGACCGTCTATGCCCGGCTGGACGAGATTCCGGACCCTGTGGACATGGTGGACATATTCCGCAACTCCGGGGATGCAGGGGAATCCAGTGATGAAGCTATCGCCATCGGCGCAAAAGTGGTCTGGATGCAGCTGGGAGTAGTCAACGAGGCCGCCGCAGAGCGTGCGCGCGCTGCCGGCCTCACCGTGGTCATGGACCGTTGCCCGGCCATCGATTGGCGCTGATACGCCCCAGGCCCCGAGCGCCCGGCGGGTTGGGAGTAACGTCATATCACCTGGCCGACCGCCTCCCTCATGGCCCTCACTTTCTTGAGAAACACTCTCTATCCTGTTGATTTAACTCTCTTATTGCAGCCATGCCTGAACACGCCACGAGATACTCGGCTGCGGCGATCAACTTGAGACAACGGTGGGAAAATCGTGTCTTGAGCATTGAAATACCGTATAATTTGCGGCCGCTACCAGCAGTGAGGTAGCCCCGTTACAGGCCCGACACGGCCGACTCCCCGCAGGTTCCCCATGTCAACAGACTCCATTCCTGGCTTTGCCGATCTCGGCTTGGCTGATTCCGTGCTGGCCGCCATCCAAGATGTCGGCTATGAAACACCCTCACCCATCCAGCTGGGCGCTATTCCGCCATTGCTGGAAGGACGTGACCTGATTGGCCAGGCACAGACCGGCACCGGCAAGACCGCGGCGTTCGCCCTGCCCCTGCTCAGCCGCATAGATATTTCCGTGGCCGAACCACAGATGCTGGTTTTGGCGCCCACGCGTGAGTTGGCTTTGCAGGTAGCCGAAGCGATGCAGACCTACGCCCGTCACCTGAAGGGCTTCCACGTGCTGCCGGTGTATGGCGGACAGGGCATGGAGCACCAGTTGCGTCAATTGCGCCGGGGCGTACACGCCATCGTGGGCACACCGGGACGCGTCAAGGATCACCTGAATCGCGGCACCCTGAAACTGGACAAGCTTCGCCACGTGGTGCTGGACGAGGCCGACGAAATGCTGCGCATGGGCTTCATCGACGATGTGGAAGAGATCCTGGGCTACATGCCCAAAGAGAAACAGGTCGCCCTGTTCTCCGCCACCATGCCTGACCGCATCAAGCGTATCGCCGAGCGCTACCTGCGTAACCCGGCGGAAGTTCGTATACAGACCAAGACCAGCACGGTCTCCACCATTTCCCAGTATTTCTGGCAGGTGCAGGGTGTCCACAAGCTGGACGCGCTCACCCGTATTCTCGAGGTCGAGGATTTCGACGCCATGCTGGTGTTCGTGCGTACCCGCACCGCCACGGTGGACCTGGCAGAGAAACTCGAAGCCCGGGGCTATTCCTGCGCCGCACTCAGTGGCGAGATGAACCAGGTGCACAGACAACGCACTGTCGATCAACTCAAGAGCGGCAAACTGGATATCGTGGTGGCCACCGACGTGGCTGCCCGCGGCCTGGATGTAGACCGCATCAGTCACGTGATCAACTTTGACGTGCCTTATGACGCCGAGGCCTACGTGCATCGCATCGGACGTACCGGTCGGGCCGGACGCCAGGGTAAGGCCATCATGTTTATCGCTCCGCGTGAACGACGCATGCTGAGCACCAT
>JAPHSC010000202.1 GCA_026193125.1 Gammaproteobacteria bacterium | reverse complement strand
CCGGCCTGCACAAGGATTCGAGATATGAAACAGATTCTGGTAAGTCTGGCTTTGCTTCTATTGTTTACGGATTTGCCGGCCCAGGACGCAGCTGCTGACGGCGAGCCGGAGCCTGCCACCTCGGAGGAACAAACTCCGCAGGAGGCCCCCGCAGAGATCCCGCTGGTCGAAGACGGCAGCCAGAACCCGCCGCCGCCTTCGACCCGCTTTGAGCCCTCAGAACAGATTTCCGAGGACCTGTCGGTTTCATTTCCCATCGACATTTAGGCTTTATCAACCCAGGCTTGCGAACAGAATCCTATGAAGAACAAACAGCTACCCTTCGAGTTCGTCTACCAGCTTTTTTCACTGATCATGTCAGTCATCGTGGTCCACGCCGTGTACGTGGCCATGGTCAGGCCAAGGGCCTCGATCATTCTCGAGCAGATGGCGATCCAGATGAGTGCGGATATAAACTTCGTACCGGAACGATCCATTTGGGTTCTGATACGCGATTATGAGCAGGAAACCTGTTTCATCCTGCTGCTATGGGCTGTGGCCATCATGGTATACAAGGCAGTGGCGGCGGCCCGGGAACGCAGTCTGCTGCAAATGGACCTGGTTCAGGTCGTCGACGGTATGAGTATTCTGCCCGAGGACACTCGCGAGTTGTCGCGACCAATACAGGCGCTGCCACAGAAATTCGCCGCGTCCCTGCTACCCAGGGCCTTATTGACCGCCCTGCATCGGTTTCGCTCTACTCGCAACATTCAGGATGTTTCCGACGCAGTTCGCACCATTTGCGAAAGTGAGAGCGACAGGCTGGATTCGGAACTGTCCATGGTTCGTTACATTGCCTGGGCAATTCCCTCGGTCGGCTTTATCGGTACCGTACGCGGTATTGGCGATGCCCTGGGGCAAGCGCACCGCGCCGTTGAAGGCGATATTACCGGCGTAACCCAGAGCCTGGGAGTGGCCTTCAATTCGACATTCATTGCCCTGGTGATAAGCATCGTGCTGATGTTCCTGCTGCACCAGCTGCAACTGGTGCAGGAACGACTGGTGCTGGATACCCAGGATTATTGTGACAACAGGTTGCTGCAACATCTGCAGGTTCGCTAGAGGCTGTGCCCGTGATACTTAGCGCCCTGGAAATCAATGACACCGGCCTGACCCTGCTGACGGGCGGGGCCGAGCCATTGGTAAGCCCTGGCGTAGCCGTCATTGAGGACAGGCGACTGCTGCTGGGGATTGACGCGATGAAGCAGTCGCGCCTGAAACCAGGCAGGGTAAACAGTCGCTTTTGGGAGCAATTGAATCTCGAGCCGCTGGGTAACGGCGGCCGGGATGTACGCACTGCGGCCGACCTGGCGTACTCGCACTTGAAATCCATCTGGCAACCGGCTTCGGGTGAACACGAAGTAATCCTGGTGGTGCCAGGGGTATACAACGCCGAACAACTTGGCCTGCTCCTGGGAATCACCAACGAGTGTGGCATCCCGGTGACAGGTCTGGTCGACACGGCCGTGGCCGGCTCACGTTTCTCGGCTCCCGGCCGACAACTTCTGCATCTTGATGTACACATGCACCGGCTGGTGATATCGGAACTCGAGGAAGGAAAACTCATTCGGCGCCAGCGCACTGAGATTATTGCCGGTGTGGGACAAGCTTCCCTGAGGGACATCTGGTGCAACAGTATCGCGGATGCCTTCATTCGTAACACCCGCTTTGACCCGATGCACCAGGCCGAGTCCGAGCAGTTGCTGCACGACAGGCTGCCCGGTTGGTTGGAAAGTCTGGAGCAACAGGACTCGGCCATGCTGGAAGTGGAAACCAGAGGTCGCAAGTACCAGTTGACGATCAAGCGCGAGCAACTGGTGCAGGCGAGCCGGGAAATGTTCCGCCAGGTTGTAAGGCAAGTCGCGGCGCGCGGCAAGGGTACCGGGGTGCTGGTGCAACTTACCCATCGCGCCAGGGCCCTGCCCGGACTGGTCGAGGCGCTGCAGGAACTCGAGGACTGCACGGTCATGACTTTGGAGGCCCATGCCGGAGTGCTCGGCGCGCTGCAACATGCCGACCAGATTCGCAGCGGCCAGGACGCACTGCGTTTCGTTACCAGCCTGCCCTGGACGCCCAGGGAAATTGTCGGCAGTGAAATATCGACAGGGACTCCGCCAAATACGCGGATTGGCGTAGAGGTGCCATTGGCTACTCACCTCGTTTTGCAGGGCATCGCGCAACGACCTGCTCCCGCCCTCGCCTTCAGCCAGGATAGTCAAGGTGCCCGGTTGAGCCTGTCCGATGGTTCTGAGGGAAACGTCCCGGAGATTCGCCTGACCGAAGCGGGCCTCATGTTGTCGGAACAACACCCGTGGCTTCTCAATGGCGAGCCCGCCGAGCCCGGGCAGGCCCTAAGGGCGGGCGACCAACTGCAATTGACCGGCAGCGGCACATGCTTGATGGCCATTCGTCTGGAGCCCGGGCATGGCTAGAAAGCAACGGGCATTTAACGTTTTCAATATCTCTTTTCTCGACTGTATGTCCTGTGGTTTTGGCGCTGTCGTGCTGTTTTTCATGATTATCAATCACTCGTCCCAGGTTCGCTCCGCCACGGTAAACAAGGATCTTCTCTCCGAGGTGGACAAACTTGAAATGCTGGTTCTGGCAGGTGAAAAACGCCTGGTAGAACTTCGCAACTCCCGGGAGGAAACCGACAATGAAACGGCCATCACCGAGGGATTGTCCAGGCAAGTGCTGAGCGAGGTGCAGCTTACGCAGCAGCAACTGGCGGATATGAGCCAACTGACCGTCGCCCAGCAAGAACACCTGAACCGCCTGAAGGCAGACGTAAAGGCCAGGGACGAGGAGCGGAAACGACTGTTGCAGGAAGGCAGTGAGCAGGAAGAAGAAGGTGGGGCCCTGCGCAGTTTCGTTGGACAGGGTGATCGCCAGTACCTGACCGGATTGAAGATGGGCGGCAAGCGGATTCTGATCCTGGTTGACGCGTCCGCGAGCATGCTGGATGAAACCATCGTGAATATCATTCGGCGTCGAAATATGCCCGAGCAACAGAAGCTGGCTTCGCGTAAATGGCAAAGGGCGCTGGCAACCGTGGACTGGCTTACCGCCCAGATCCCCAGCAACAGCCAGTTCCAGATTTATACTTTCAATACCGAGGCTACAGCCTTGCTGGAGGGAACTGACGGTAAATGGGTGCCGGCTGGACAAGGGGAAAAGCTGGACGAGGCCATGGTCGCGTTACGCAAGGTCATTCCCGAGAACGGCACCAGCCTGTTCCCAGCCGTGCGCCTCGCAGCAGCCCTGAAACCGTCGCCTGACAACATCTACCTGGTGACTGACAGTCTGCCGACCCAGGGGGAGAGTCGACCCAGAGGCAGCAAGGTGAATGCCAAGCAGCGTATGCAGTTTTTTGAAGCCGCCATGCGCGTTCTTCCACTGGGAATACCTGTCAATGTCATCCTGTTTCCGATGGAAGGAGACGCGATGGCTGCGGGAGCATTCTGGCAACTGGCCCAGGTCACGGGCGGATCCTTCATGAGTCCTTCAAGGGATTGGCCCTAGGGAGTGACATAGGTGAGAAAGCGCAGAATTGTAGAAACTTCAAGCCTGTCTTTCCTGGACTGCATCTGCTGTGGATTTGGCGCCATTATCCTGTTGCTGGTGCTGACCAAGACCGCCGAACCGATCATTCTCGAAGAAAGCACACGGAACCTGGACGGCCTGGTGGCCTTGTTACAGGAGCAACTCAATGAGATTCGGGGCGAGACCAGTGTGTTGAACCGCGACCTGGTCAGTCGCAAAGACCAGCTGGCCGAATTAAAGGCCAGACTTGCCAGGTTACAGGGGGACCTGTCCTCGCTACAGGGTCAGTTTGAAGCCTCCAGGGAAGACTCGGAAGTAGCCAGCGTGTTGTCTGAGCGTCTGTCTCGCGCGCAGCAAAGTCTGAGCGAGGAAATGAAGAGGCTCCTGGGTGAGAATTACAGGCGCAAGGCGTCGGACGCCACCATAGGAGGCGTTCCGGTAGATTCTGAGTACGTTATCTTCGTCATTGACACGTCAGGCAGTATGTTTAACTACAGCTGGCCCATGCTGCTAAAGAAGGTGGAAGAAACCCTGCAAGTGCATCCGTCGGTCAAGGGTATCCAGGTGATGAACGACATGGGTGACTTTATGTTTTCCCGTTATGCAAATCGCTGGATTCCTGATACCCCCGCCAGGCGTGAGGCCATAATTGAGCGTCTAAAGACCTGGACACCCTTCAGCAACTCGAGCCCGGTGGAAGGCATCACCGCGGCCATACGCACCTTTTACGCTCCAGACAAAAAAATCAGCATTTATGTCATGGGTGACGAATTCACCGGCGCATCCATATCCGATGTGGTGCACACTATAGACCGGATAAACAGGGAGGATGAAAACGGTAACCGCCTGGTGCGCATACACGCCATTGGGTTCCCGGTACAGTTTTCCAGACCATCGGAATTCCAGACCACCGGCACAAGATTCGCCACGCTAATGCGAATTTTGTGCTACAAAAATGGAGGCACATTTGTCGGCCTGCAGAACTACAAGGACGACAAGCGGTACGGACTATAAATGGATTGGCAGAAACCCTCACGGGTCATCAATAATCGATGTTCAGTTCGCCTGGGCCTGACAGCAGCCCTTCTGCTCGGCCTGTCGGCCTGCACTACCAGCATACCGATAGAAACCACCATTCCAACGCCGCTTATCGCTCCCCTGCCAAATAGGGTTGCGGTGTATTACGACCCCGGTCTTTCGAATTTCGAGCATACCGAGAAAATTGTCGGTGGCACCGACTACCAGGTAAAACTGGGTGACGCCAACCAGCGCATGTTTGCCAAACTGTTTTCCTACATGTTCCAGGAGGTAGTCCAGGTGGACAGCCTGGAACAGGCGTTTGCGGATAACCAGGGATTCGATGCAATCATCAATCCTGCCATTCTGGATCTGGAAATTGCACCGCCCTCGAAACTGGAATCGGCATTCTTCGAGGCATGGATAAAATATCGCATCGACGCCTTCGATAAAGACCGCAAACCTATCGTAAACTGGGTGGTCACCGGCTATGGCAAGGCGGAGCCTGAAATGTTTAATTCGTCGGATGCGCTGCACGCGGCAACCGTTACCGCCATGCGTGACGCGGCGGCAAATATTGTGATTAAATTCAAACGGCAACCCCGTGTTCGTGAATGGATACAGGAACAGGAGCGTCTACATGCTGCGCCCACGGAATAGATCCTGGCCGCTTGGCAGGCGAATACTTATCTCGATAGGCCCATTGCTGCTGTTGGCGGCATGCGTGGATTCAACCATCCAGCAAGTGAAAAAGCCCGGCGTAGCGATCAACGACGCTGACGCCGTGGTGATCCTGGCCAGGCGGCACGAAAACGCCAAGGAAACCGAGGCCGGCTTTACCGAGTGCGTGGAGCACCGGCTTGCCGAAATTGGGGGAACCCTGAAAGTGCATCCACGTAATACCTTCGTTGATGCAATGTTCCCCTGGTTCGAGCCTGGCACTGCGCCAGTCACCACCGATGCCCTGCCGCGTCTGCTGGACAATCCCGGAGTGCGCAACCAGATCGCGCTCACCGGCGTGCGCTACGTGGTTTGGCTGGATGGCAGTACCGAGCGAGTGGATAGTGGCGGTACCATGAGCTGCGCGCTGAGCCCCGCAGGTGGTGGCTGCCTGGGTTTCGGCTGGTGGGAGGACGCGGCTGATTACGAAGCGACTATCTGGGACCTGACTACAGCTTCCACCACCGGCATGGTCAGCGCCGATGTGAGCGGCACCTCCTACATGCCGGCGCTCGTCATTCCCATTCCACTGATAGCCAGGACCCAGGCCGCCGCCTGCCGGGGTCTTGCCAAGCAGTTGGCCCAATTCCTGGGCGGGACGCCGGAGGAGGCTATTGGATCGGATTAAACAGCCACTACTGGACGATCTTGATAAACTCACCCACCGCTGGCTGTTCCCCCGGTTGCAGGGCGTTGACCAGGCGCAGGATTTCGGGCGCATAACCAGATATCGGGGATAGCTCGGCCAATTCCTCAATGGTCATGCCAGGCTCTACCCGTACCAGCTTGATTACGGTTGCCTCGGCCAGCTGTCGTTCTTGATAGTCAAGGCTGTCAAAACTGAAAATCGTAGATATGAAATCCTGGTCCCGGGCGATCTTGCTCAGGTCTTTGCGACCCGACCCCGAAAATATGTATGCACTGCGAGTCCTGGCATCAAATACCACCGCAATTCGCAAGGGTCGCATGCCAAATGGCGATTCCGCTCTTTCGGCAATCGCGATGAATCCCGGTTGCCCGGCAATGGTGATGTCCTTGTCGTCACGAAGCTCGCCCAGGTTCAGACTCTTGGTCACAAATTCACGGGGAGTCTGCCCCTTGGCGTAAGGCTTGCGCACCACCGTAATGACCGCGTCGTTGTCGTCCGAGTAGGCAGAAATCGCACTTTTTTCGCTCTCCAGACGCCAGCCTACCGGAAAACTGAACTTAACCCGCAAACCGCCGTGGTAAAACCTGTTGCCCCTGACTACACCCCCGGCGTAACTCTTGCCCCATGACAAGCCATCAATGTGCTCAAGAAATAGCTGGCGCCGAATCATGGAGGCATCCCCGGGATCGACTGCCGCGGCCGCTTCAATAGCCCCCTCCAGGCGCGTGTCATTGTCCGGGTGGCTGGCATACCAGCCGTGATAAATCTGGGGCTCACGTTTTTCCTTGCGCGCCCGGGCGATCTCAAACATTTCCCTGCGCTTGAGTATGTCGATAACCTCCAGCATCTGATTCGGCGGATAGCCAAGCCTGGCCATGTAACGCGCACCCAGTTCGTCCGCCTCCAATTCCATTGCGCGACCGTAGCCACTTACCAGGGCGCCGCCAAACATACCGCCAAGGTCCATTGCCGCCACCGATCCTGTGGCTACACCGGTCACCACAGATCCGGCACCAACCAGTTTGGAGGTGGTGTCCTGGCGCACAGAGTGCCGGCCCGTGACATGGCCGATCTCATGCCCCAGCACGCCAGCAAGTTCAGCCTCCGAATTCAGATAGGCCAGCATGCCCCGAGTAATATAGACATACCCTCCTGGCAGCGCGAAGGCGTTTACCATGTCGTCGTCCAACACCAGGAAATGAAAAGTCAGCTCGCTGCGCTCACTCACCCCCGCCAGGCTTTGTCCCACCGAATTTACATATTCCTGAAGGGCATCATTGGCATAGGGCTGGAAATTCTTCATCACCTGCTGGCTGCTCTCCTCCCCCAGACGGATTTCCTGTTCCTCCGACATCATGACCAGGTCCACGCCACCGGTAGCCGGATTGGAGGCACAACCGGACAGGCCGGCGACCAGCGCGAGCAAACCACAGATTATGATCCGGACCAAAACAGTAACCTTCGTTTGCCTCATAACTTCACCCCGAAAAGAAATATCCAGCTCATTGTAGCTGCCTGCGCACCGGCTTGATCCAGCGGCAAAAGCACGACGCGGATACCTAAAACCGGTTTATT
>JAPHSC010000040.1 GCA_026193125.1 Gammaproteobacteria bacterium | reverse complement strand
GTAACCGTTCCGGTTTCGATGGCGCGCGATGTGGAGTCCCCGTCGCCAGCCCCCGCGTTCGGACGACTGTCCCTGCGGGAGCGCCGCACATAGCCGCCGTCAGTGCCCCTGCGGTCCCAGCCATGACAGGCTTTGCAGCGGATGTAGTCCTGGTTCTCCACCCCGGCCGGCAGGGAGCCCGTTCCGCCGGCCTCCGCCTTGGTCCAGTTTTCAAAGGCCAGGGCACCCAGCTCGACGCATTCACTCGGCTCGTCTTGTGCCTGCGCCAGCGCGGCACAGACCAGGGACGTACATGCGATAGCCAAAAACATGGTCAATCTTGTGGTTAATTTCATTTTTCTACTCTCCCGAATCATGAATCCCCGATTGTGGGCCTTCCAGCATAAACGCGTTAAGCTTGACAGCACTTGACGCAGGTCATTGCATCTCAAGGCATTAAGTGCCTTTGCGGAGGAGCGACGAGGGGATGGAAGGGGCACATCGGCGGCCGAGCGGATTTGCCTGCGGCCCTTGAGTACCGTCCTCGGAATGCCTGGGTATTACAATGGGCGCTGCCCTGAATGGACGCGATGACGAATTCGAACATGAAGAGACCTGAACTGCTGTCGCCCGCCGGCACGCTGAAGAACATGCGCTACGCCTTTGCCTATGGCGCCGATGCCGTCTATGCGGGGCAGCCGCGTTACAGCCTGCGCGTGCGCAACAACGAGTTCAGCAAGGAGCCGGTGCTGGCGCAGGGCATCGAGGAAGCACACGCCCTGGGCAAGCGGTTTTTCCTGGCCAGCAACCTGGCGCCCCACAACAACAAGGTCAAAACCTACCTGGCCGACCTGGAACCCATCGTCGAGATGGGCCCGGACGCGCTGATCATGTCCGACCCGGGCCTGATCATGATGGTGCGCGAGCGCTGGCCGGACCTGCCCATCCACCTCTCGGTGCAATCGAACGTCGTCAATTACGCCGCGGTGAAGTTCTGGCAAGGCATCGGCCTGCAGCGCATCATCCTGTCGCGTGAGCTCTCGCTGCAGGAGGTGGCCGAGATCCGCGACCTCTGCCCCGATATCGAGCTGGAGGTGTTTGTCCACGGGGCGCTGTGTATCGCCTACTCCGGTCGCTGCCTGCTGTCGGGGTACCTGTCGCACCGCGATTCCAACCAGGGCGCCTGCACCAACACCTGCCGCTGGAAGTACAACGCCCACGAGGCGCAGGAGACCGGCACGGGCGATATCATCCCGATCCGCGCGATCAACGGGAGCCCTCCAGGGGCGGAATCCGAAGAGTTGCCGGTGGTGTTGCTCGAAGAAGAAACCCGGCCGGGCGAACTGATGCCGGCCTACGAGGACGAGCATGGCACCTACATCATGAACTCAAAGGACCTGCGCGCGGTGCAGCACGTGCACGAACTGGCGGCCATGGGCATCGACTCGCTCAAGATCGAGGGCCGCACCAAGTCGTTTTACTACACCGCCCGCACCACCCAGGTGTACCGCCGCGCCATAGATGATGCCGTGGCCGGGCGTCCATTCGACATGGCCATGATGGAAGAGCTGGAAGGCCTGGCCAATCGCGGTTACACGGAAGGCTTTTACCGGCGCCACCCACCAGCCGAATACCAGAATTACGAGCGTGGCGCCTCGCGCAGCGACCTGCAGCAATTCGTCGGCGACGTGGTTGACCTGGACGACGGCATGCTGACCATCGACGTCCGCAACCGCTTCGAGACGGGCGACCAGATGGAACTGGTCACCCCTTCGGGCAACCTGTCTTTCCCCCTGGAAACAATCATCGGCCGCGATGGCCGTGCCACAAACGCGGCGCCGGGCTCCGGTCATGTCGTGCGCATTCCGCTGCCGGAAGGCGTGGCGCCCGACGCGCTGGGCGAATTTGCCTTGCTGGTGCGTTATTTGCCGCGTGCGGCGGATACACCGAGCGCGGTAGCGAAGTGACCTGGCTCCACCCCGGTTCGGCGTTCATTCTCTGCTAAACTGGCGGCCGGCCTGTTGGAGATGCACACGGCCAGGGCCCGCCCCCCGGCGGGCTTACATTTACATTGAAAGGTATTTTGACTCATGAAAACCCGAATTACAGTGGTATTGCTCTGGACCCTCATCTCCCTGTCGACCGCCGGTGCCGGTGATTCCGCCGGCGGCAAGGCCATGGAAGTCGTCAGCGCGGGCGGCTACACCTACCTGCGGCTGGCGGACCCGGATGTCTGGATCGCCACCAGCCCGGCGGACATCGCCGTCGGCGACGAGGTCGAGTACAGCGGCGGCATGGAAATGCGCGACTTCCACAGCAATGCGCTGGACCGGACCTTCGAGTCAATTCTTTTCGTCCAGGAAGTGCGCGTGGCCGGCCGCGATACCGAGGGGCAGCAGGATGCGGCTGCACAACAAGGCGCGTTGGTCCCTGCGGGCGTCGCTGCGGCGGCCACCGCCGGCGCCCCCGCTGCCGGCGAGATCACGGCGCTGGACGGCGGCACCACCGTCGCGGCATTGTTGGCGGATCCCGCCAGCCTGGAGGGGCAGGAGATTCGCCTGCGCGCCCGGGTCACCAAGGTCAGCGCCAATATCATGGACCGCAACTGGATCACTCTGCAGGACGGCAGTGGCGCCAACCCCGAAGACAAACTGATGGCAACCTCGACACAGTTTGTCAACGTCGGCGACGTGGTCATCGCCAGCGGCACGCTCCGCAGCGACGTCGACATCGGTTCCGGCTACCGCTACGAAGCGCTGCTGGAGGATGCACGCTTCGAGTAACTTTGCGGGTCGGCGCCGTGGAGGCCCCCTGTGATGGCCGGGCCGCACAAAATCCTTCTGCTCCAACGCGCGAATTAGCCAGGCCTGCTGCCGCGCGATCAGCGACTCTGCGGCCGGCCGTCGCTGCGACATGGCTGTAAAGGAAGATCCGGAAGGCCTGGCCATCCGTGGCCACACGGAGGGTTTGGATTCAGAATGCGTTCACGAATTCGCCCTGCTGGTGTTATCAGCCGTGCGCAGCCTCCGGGATGGTGATCAGGCGCAGTGCCTGACTGCTTTCGACCAACGGCGTAGGGTTATTTTCACAGATTCGCTTAGAATGCCCGAATCGGGTTTAATAACCCACCTGGACGGGCGGTCTCGATCCTGGAGAATAGCGTGAAGACAAGAATTCTGTATGTCGCGGGTATGCTGGGCGCAAGTCTGCTCCTTTCACCTGCGGTGCCGGCCCAGGAAGGCGCGGCCGCCACGGCCCCGCTCAGCGCCGTGGAGCGCTCTGCCCTGACGCCTTCCCGCGAAATGATCGAGATGGGGAGCAGCGTGGCTGAACGAGCCTGCGCCGACTGCCACGGCATGGATGGGATCAGCTCGGAACCCGGGCAACCTCACCTTGCGGGCCAGCGGACCGTTTTCCTGTATCGGGTCCTGCAGTCATACCAGGCCCGTGAACGCGGCAACGACGCCATGACCCACTCGATCGGGTTCCTCAATGAGGATGCGCTGCTCGCGATAGCTGCCTATTACGCCAGCCTGGCGCCGGCCCCGGTAGCCGCGAACGCCGGGGAAGACCCGCAGACCGATGGTGGTGATCCGTTCGCCAGCATCCGGGACGACATGAAGAAATGCGTGAAATGCCATGGTGAGGATGGCAACAGCAGCGGCTCCGGCATGCCTAATCTGACCGCCCAGTCCGCCGAGTACTTCGTTCATTCGATGCAAGCCTACGCGGCGGGCGAACGCGGCCACAAGCTGATGACCAAGCTGGTGTCTGGCCTGGATGAGCAGGCGATCAAGGATATGGCCGTTTTTTACGCGGTTCAGAAGCCCCTGCGCAAGGAAAGCTCGAGTGACGGCGACGCCAAGGCAGGCGAGGTGGCGGCCGAGCCCTGCGCAGGCTGTCACGGCGACGACGGCAACGCCAGCGGCAACGATATGCCCACCCTGGCAGGACAGGATGCCCGTTATTTTGTCAAGGCGATGCAAGCCTACAAGAATGGCACGCGCCAGCATGAGAAGATGTTCGAAGCCGCCGAGAACCTCAGCGAGGCTGAGATGGCCAACCTGGCCGCTTTCTACGCCAGCCAGGAGCCGGTGCGCAGAAATGTGCGTACTCCGCTGACCACTGCCGAGTGGCTCGGCCGCTGCGAACGCTGTCACGGCATCGATGGCAACAGCACCGACCCACGATTCCCGATGCTCGCCGGCCAGGACCAGGACTACCTGAAAAGCACGCTGAGGGCCTATGCCGAGGAGACCCGCGGCAGCAGCACGATGCACGCCATGGCTGCTCCGCTCAGCCAGGCGGACGTTTCGCGCATCGCGCAGCACTATGCGACGCGCGCGCCGAAAGCCGTGGTATACATGCAACTGCCCTGCGAGGAACTGACCGAACCTTAGTGGGAGGATTTGCCCGGTCGTCTCTCGATGCGGCCGCGTTTGTTCCTCCCGATTTCAATGTTCGAAAAGGAGAAGCGAAAAATGACGACCCGACTGATATTTGCCTTACTGTGCGTGCTGATGCTGGCCGCGGGCTCTGTGCAGGCCGGCGGCGACCCGGCGAAGGGCAAGGAGCTCTCCATCGACTGCGCTGATTGTCACGGCGATGACGGCATGGGCGACGATGAATTCCCGAAACTGGCCGGACTGGATGCAGCCGAACATGTCGCAGCACTCAAGGGATACGCTTCGGGAGAGCGTGTCGATGAAAGTGAAATGATGGGCGACATCGCCAGTGAGCTGAGCGAGCAGGACATGGCGGACTTGGCGGCTTACTACGCCAACCTGGGTAGCAATTGAAGTATTGAACGGCATGCAGTAAGAATCCGGCCCGGCGCGCCTGTGCCGGGCCTGAGGGACCGACCCAAATGAATGACAAAGCGATCCACCGGCTCTACCGGCACTTCCAGGAATTGCCCCTTGGCATGCGCACCCTTTTTACCGGTGCGTTGATGGTGTTGGGCCTGGGCTATCTCTTCGCCGCGCTGTACGTGTTCGCTGCGCACTCAGGAGCGGACGGCAAACCCGGGCTTTCCGTAGACGATATCAAGATAACCTACAGTGGCAGCACCGAGGTCACTCCGCTGGAGAAAGCCCTGCGTGGACCCATGTCGGGTATGTTGCCGCAAAAGGACCTTGCAACCATGTTGAAGTGGATTCGCGAAGGGGCGAACAAGCGCGCCTACACATCTACGATCGAGACGATCGTGGAGGCCAATTGCCTCGCGTGCCACGACGGCAGCAATCCGCACCTGTCCAACCTGGACGGGTATGAGAAAATCTCCGAGGTGGTCGTCCAGGATACCGGCGCGGATCTGTTCACGCTGGTACGCGTTTCGCATATCCATTTGTTCGGCCTTACTTTTATCTTCTTCATCCTGGGCTTTATTTTCAGCCACGCCTACCTGAGGCCGGTCTGGCTCAAGCTCACACTGATCATGATGCCCTTTGCCGGCGTCACCATGGACGTCCTGGGCTGGTATGTCACCAAGGTCTTTACCCCCTTTGCCTGGGTGGTGCTGATCGCCGGGGTCATCAATGGCGTATCGTTCGCCGCCATGTGGGTGGTTTCGATGTACCAGATGTGGTTCTACAAGATACCCGATCACGTGCGTGACAGGCATGGGCCTTCGGACCCGGACACATGGAAGTAGGACCGAATTCATTCGGGAACCAATCGCGGATAAATCCGCTCCTACGGGTGTGTCTGACCCCTTCTTCGCTACGGGGAGGGGTGCGTCGCGAACCAGTCGGCCAGTTGCTCGAGCAACTCGTCGCTATAGCCTGAACTCATCTTGTGCATCATGGAGTTGCCGCGGTCGTTATCGCGATATTCCTTCATAACGCGCAACAGGTAGTCCCGCTTCTGCCCATTCAGCGACGGCAGCACCAGCGTGGACTCACCCGGCGCACGCCCATGGCAGCGGTTGCACTTGGCCACCAGAGTCTCGATTTCTTCACCGCTGTCGGCCAGTGATCCGGCCGCCTGCACGGAGTAAAAAGCGGCGATGTCCTCGATCTCCCGGTCTGTCTTGTCGGCCACCATTTCTTCGTGGCTGCGCTGATGGTCCCGGTAGGCCTTGATCGCATTGACCAGGTAGCTGGGCTCCTGCCCGGCCAGGTTGGGCGTCAGCGGCTCGTGACTGATACCTCTGGCGCCGTGGCAGCTACCGCAAACCGCGGTTAGCGCTTCGCCCGCCTGCGGGTCGCCAAACGCCGGTGGCTCGCGCAGGCTTGGCGCCTGTGCCGCGAAGTACATGGCCATCTTCTCGATGTCCACCTGGTCCAGCCCCTTGAGCATTTCCGCCTTGCCGGAGTGACCGCGACTGCCGTCCGCGTACTCCTGGGTTGCCACGATCAGGTAGGCCGGTTGCTGGCCGGCCAGGCTGGGTACGCCCGGCGTGGTGCTGACACCGCGTTCGCCATGGCAGTCGATACACACCGCGGCAAACTGCGCACCCTCGTGGTAGGCCTGTTCACCGGCCGGCGTCTCGGGCGGCGGCGGGATCGGCGGCAGGCTGGCAAAATAGCCGGCGATGTTGCGGATGTCTGCCTCGTCAAAGCCGGTAATCAGGTCTTTCAGCGCTGCGTGGTGCCGCAGATCCTCGCGATAGGCATGCATCGCCTCCACCAGGTAGTCAGCCGGCTGGCCTGCCAGGTTTGGAATCTCGGATGTCTTGCCGCCACCGTCGAGGCCGTGACAGCCTTTGCAGTTCGCTTCCGCAATGGCCTTGCCGGCATCGATGTCGACCACCGGCGCCGAAGGTTCACGGTCTCCGCCGCAGCCCGCGAGCAGCAGCAGGACGGCACTTGCCAGGATTTTTTTCATAGTTTTCCGATTATACATCCATCCGGGCGCAGGCCCCCTAGACCCCTAAAAAGCCCAGTATGACCAGCGTCAGCAACGTCAGGCCGATCATGATCAGCGTGGCGCCCAGCATGCTGGCGGATTGCGCCTGCGGCGCACTTGGCGCATTGACCAGGTACTTCTCGATTTCACCCGACGCCACCAGCCGGTCGTATTCGCGCCGGTGCTCGTGCTTGTAAATCTCCAGCGGCACGCGGCCCGTGAACATGGTGGTGTCCTGCGGGAACTTGTCCGGCCGGAAGTGGTTGTTGAAGAAGTGCACCGTGAACAGGAACACGGCGGCCAGGAAGGCTTCTTCACCGTGCACGATCTGCGCCACGTTGAAAGCCCAGCCCGGCAGGAACGACGCAGCCTGCACCGGGAGCCACATGATGACGCCGCTGACACCGATAATGGTCATGCCCCAGAACGGCGCCCAGTAGTCGAACTTCTCCCAGTAGGAGTAACGATCCAGCTGCGGGCGCGGCCCCAGGCCGAAGAACCAGCGGAACATCGCGATGGCGTCGTTCAGGTCATTCCAGTTCGGCACCAGCGAGTTCGGTCCGAACCATTCGAAGGTGCGCCAGTTGCGCCCGATCCGGATGGCGAAATAGGTCAGGTGGATGAAGAACACGCCGATAAAGCCCAGCGCGGCAACGCGGTGAATGTAGCCGGCCGTCTCGGGCCCGCCCAGGAACCCCATCACGTAGGGCGCCCAGGAACTGTCCGCGTACAGCACACTGATGCCCGTCAGCG
>JAPHSC010000170.1 GCA_026193125.1 Gammaproteobacteria bacterium | reverse complement strand
CTCGTTATACCCGTTGTAGACATAACCCCAGAACTGGCGATAACCATTTACGCTGGTCTTGCGTCGGTTCAGCAGCAGTTCGGCGTAAGCCGTGATGTTGTCGGTGATCTCGAATTCGCCATCGGCGTAGATCGTGGTCAACTCGACTTCCGGAATCAGCGACTGGGCGTCCTGGAAGGGGTGATCCATATTTTCGGGGCCGGCCGAGACCCGGTCGTAACCCACCGGGTACCAGCCCGGTGGCGCCACCAGGTTATAGGGGTTGACCGCCGGCTCCAAACCTGGAATGTAGTTACCCAGGTCGCCGTCGTAGTCGTACTGCAGACGCGAGCCACCCGGCCAGTTATTGTCGGGGGTTCCGTAATCGAGCTGGTAGTCATACACCCAGACATGACCCCAGAGCCAGTCGCGGCAGGCGTAGCTGTTGGTACGCGGATCCACGAGGTCACGCCTTTCCCCGGTCGCCGGATCAAAAACGTAGTCCTCCCGGCAATTAAAATAGTCGCGATCACCCCTGGCCAGTTCGTTCTGCTTGTTGTATTCACCGGTGATATGGAAATTACCGCGATCAAAGCTCTTGCCCCATGAGGCGCTGAGCTGACTTTGCTCACCGCCGCTTTCCGAGGGCATGGAGACAAAGGCATCGACCTGTCCACCATCACCCTTCTTGGTAATGATGTTAACCACACCGGCAACAGCATCGGAGCCGTAAACCGAGGACGCGCCATCCTTGAGGATTTCCACGCGCTCGACCGCGGATAGCGGGATCACGTTCAAATCCACCGATGACACGCCACCGCGGGTGCCGGCAGGACCAGCCCGGCGACCGTTGATCAGGGTGAGAGTGCGATTAGCGCCCAGGCCACGCAGGGAGAGGGTCTCCGCGCCCTGGCCGCCGTTAGTGACGAAAGCGGACGAAATCGAGGCATTAACCTGGGGCGAACCCGCAGCGACCGTGGTGCTTTGCAGCAAGGAGGCGATGTCGCTGATACCCTGGCTGGCAGCGTCCTCGGCCATCACGACGTCTATCGGTGTCGTGCTGCTGAAAACATCTTTCTTGATACGTGAACCGGTGGTGACAATTTCCTCGATTGCCTGGCCATCCTTGGTCACCGCCGGCTCTGCAGTGGCAGCTTCCTGCTCCTGCGCCAGCGCCTGTACACTGATCCCCAGGGCTCCGGCCGTGATGATATAGCCGATCGCCTTCGACAAGGTCGTGTTGCTCTTCATGTGTATCCCCCCAAACGGTAAACGCCCCCAGACACTGGTGCCATCCCCACATGCTGCACCGTGTCTCACTTTTTGCTCTGTGCCAGGTAGATTTAGCACAGGAAAAATGATTCAACAATAGCAACTTTCTGGACTCAGTCTCGACCCGGCACTAAACCTTTTCACAATATGGAATAACCTTGAGCCGGTGAAGACAGATGCCACGACAGACCGGCTATATACGCTGCAATAGCGGAGCCAAACTCGCGTCGATCCTCTCATGGATTACACGATGCAAATCAATGACCGAATTTTCTGCACCGCACAATAAATTCAGCCACCACCGAAATCATCAGGTGGCAAACGACCGGAAGTCGCGCGACACCGGCGCGAGTATTGATTGAATCAATGCTCAGAATATTGACGGCACCAAGCTGGCCACCCTAGGCAGGTCAGTGCGGGTTGTTTATGCTCTGTCAATATGAATGAGGCCAGGCTTGAGCACGCTGGCAAGCTCCATAGCTCTACACCGGGGGAATTGTCTTGAACCCAAAGCGCATTTTGATTGTAGGTGGTGGCTCTTCCGGTTGGATGGCCGCGGCCTACCTTGACGCGGCCCTGAACCGCGGTGAGAAAGTTGTGGACATCAGCCTGGTGGAATCCCCCGACGTGCCCAGGGTAGGTGTGGGCGAGGCCACGGTGCCGAACATCAATCACATCCTTGCAGTGATCGATATCGACGAAATGGAGTTCATGCGCCGAGTGGACGGCACCTTCAAGCAGTCCATCAAGTACGTGAACTGGCTACACGGTCAAGGCGAGTATTACCACCATCCGTTCAGCCGTTACCGCATGTCGCCCCTGGATCGGGCCAGTCATATGTGGCTGCGTAGCGATCGCTCCATCCCATTCATGGAAACCGTGTCCGCCCAGCCGATTATCTGCGAATTGGGTCTGTCGCCACGTATGCTGGGCGAATGGGATTTCGGGCCGCCACTGACCTATGCCTTCCATATGAATGCCTTGAAGTTCGCGGATTACCTGACCGAACTCGCCACCTCCCGCGGCGTATCCCATTACCGCGAGCATGTCAGTGAGGTCGAGACGGCTGCGAATGGTGATATCACAGCGGTGCAAACCCGTTCCGGCCAGCGCCTGGAAGCGGATTTGTTCATCGACTGCACCGGTTTCGCATCCTTGCTGATTGAAAAGACCCTGGGCGTGAAATATCTGGATTACTCGCAGTGGCTGCTGAATGACCGCGCGGTGACCATGCACGTGGACTACGAAGATCATTACCCGGGCTATGTCAGGCCTTATACCACCGCCACGGCCCTGTCCTCGGGCTGGGTCTGGGAAATCCCCCTGCAAAATACCCGTTCACTGGGATACGTGTATTCCAGCGGCTTTATCAGTGATGAGGATGCAGAAGCGGAACTCAGACAATTCGAAGGCCCGCATGCCGTGTCTACCAGTACCCGTATCGTACCCTTCAAGGTCGGCAGACGAGAGCATGCGTGGTACAGAAACTGCGTAGCTATCGGTCTTTCCGGAGGCTTCATCGAACCTCTTGAATCCACAGGTCTCTACCTGAGCGACCTGGCAACCGTGATGCTGGCCGAGCACTTCCCTCGTCACTGCGAAATGGAGCCCATGGCCATACGCTTTAATCGCATCATGACCAATCGCTTCTACGAAATCCTGGATTTCATAAACATGCATTACTGCCTGACGCAACGCAACGACACCGCATACTGGCAGGAAGTGCAAAAGCCCGAGCGCATTAACGAGCGTCTGCAGGCAAAGCTGGAATACTGGAAACTCAAGCCCCCGTCGGCAGCGGACTTTCAGGACCAGTTTCTTCCTGGGCAGGCAGACACGCCCCTGTCACCCGGGATGATGGCGGGCGATTATCGCTGTCCGGTTGACACTGCCGGGCTATGGAATCACGAAAGTTATGAAGCCATCCTGTTTGGCATGGATTTCCTGAGAGACGAGTGCGATGAGCGCTTTGGAAAGAATCGGCCAAGAACGATGCTGCTCAGGCAAATCGTTGATCGCCTGCGAGCCGCACCGAAAAAACTGCCGCCTCATGACATCTGGTTACAGCGCGCAGTGGGCATGCAGAATTACCAAAAGTCCTAGTTCGAGAATGACGGACTGTGCGGCTTCCCCCGGGGCTGGGTGTCCACAGCCCTAGGTACTAGCACGGATTCCCTGCATCCGCTTGCTGGCGTCAGTATCGGCCCAAGGTCCCCGACACTGGCGGTGAATGCCTATGGAATGGTTAACCCCACAAATTCAGGCCCTGGCATGGACAGCCATGGTGGTCGGCTTCGTGCACACTGTGCTTGGACCAGATCACTATCTCCCCTTCATCGCCTTGTCCCGAGCCCGGCGCTGGAGCCTCACACGGACGCTTGCAGTCACTGGATTCTGCGGTGTGGGCCATGTATTGGGTTCAGTGTTTATCGGCTTGTTGGGCCTGGCAGCCGGCGCCGCCCTGAATCAACTGGTGGAACTGGAAAGCCTGCGGGGACAACTGGCCAGCTGGGCCATGCTGTCCTTCGGACTGGTCTACACCGCGTGGAGCGTAAGACAGCTCTGGCGCAAACGCGAGCACAAGCATGTGCACGTGCACAGCGACGGCACGGCCCACCTGCATGTGCATTCTCACCAGTCCGAGCATGCGCACCCCCACCTCGAAAATGGAGGCGCACTGGGCCCCTGGGCAATATTCATTGTTTTCGTGCTGGGTCCTTGCGAGGCCCTGATTCCAATCCTGATGTACCCGGCGGCCGCGCATAATTACGCCGGCCTGGCCTGGGTCGTTTTGATATTCGGGGTAACCACTATCGCCACCATGGCGGGCATCGTGACCCTCGCAGTACGCGGTCTCGCCGGGCTCAAGCCACATCACTGGGATCGCTACGTCCATGTCGTGACGGGCGCCACCATAAGCCTGTGCGGCGCCTTCATGCTGGTCGGGTTCTAGGTAGGGTGCGTTTTACGCACCATTTGGAAGGTGCACAGAGTGCACCCTACGCGCTGAATCTTTTAGCTCACAACCTACCAATCCCAGAATGAGTCAGAAGCTCCCCGGTTTCCTCTGGTCCATGCGTGCGCCGGCATCTTGCGGCTAAACCACTCTGCTTCGATCGGGGTAAAACTCGCGCCCCTCAGCAAATTCGCGGCAGCCGTAGGGTGCGTTTTACGCACCATGTTGCATGGTCCACAGAGTGCACCCTACCCGCCTTCAATCTCAATGTTCCGGCCTGCACTCTGCTTCGATCGAAATAAAACACTACGCCGGCTAGCAAATTCGCGGCAGCGGGTCGTCTTCCAGTTCTTCCAGCAAGCGACTGCCACCGATACGGGTTTCAAGGTGAACCCGCGGTTTGCCTGATTTAAGCGTTCCTATCAAAGCGGCCTCCTCACCACCTGGCAAGTCTCTCCAGCGCTCCAGCGCCTGGTCGGCATCGCTCTCGTCAAGCACCGCCACCACGCGCCCCTCACAGGCCAGGTAATAGGGATCGTAGCCAAGCATCTGGCACACCGAGATTACCTGCTCCCTGACCGGAATCGCTGCCTCGTTCAGGTGCACAGCCAGACCCGATGCGTGGCAAAGCTCGTGACACACCGTCACCAAACCGCCACGGGTGGGGTCACGCATAAAGCGCAGTCCCGGCAAATCCAGCAAGATGCGGGTGAAGGGCAGAACGCTGGCAGCATCTGAGCGCAAGGAACCGCTGAGGCCAAATTGTTCCCGCGCCAGCATGACCGCGATGCCATGGTCTCCCACCGGGCCACTCACCAGCAGCCGATCGCCTTCCTGCAGCCCGTCCAGTGAGAGCCTCGCGCGGGGGTCCAGTCTCCCCACACCCGTGGTGGCCAGATAAAGTCCTCCGCCCTGACCCCGGGGCAGGACCTTGGTATCGCCGGCTACTACATCCACTTCCATTTCCCGTGCAGTCCTTGCCAGGCTGGCGATGAGCCGATCCAGCACTTCCAGGTCAAAGCCTTCCTCGATAAAGGCATTCAGCGTAAGAAAGACCGGTATGGCGCCCGCCACGGCCAGGTCATTGCACGTGCCGTGCACGGCCAGGCTGCCAATGTCGCCGCCCGGAAACTCGAGCGGCTGCACGGTGAATCCGTCCGTGCTCATCACAAGTTGCCGGTTATCCCAGGGCAAGGTGACCGCATCCAGCCGCGTGTCCAGGCACGGATTGGCAAGATGCGCCGCAAACACCTCCTTGATCAGTTCACGCATGAAGCGCCCACCGTTGCCGTGGGCCAGGCTGATATATCGGTCTTCCATGCGTCTCCCCTTCTAGTCTGCGTGTTCCATGTCGGCGCGCTGCAGCTTCGCGCCAGCAGGCGCCCCGGCTTGCGGCGCCAGGTCATGGTACTCGCTGCGTATCTGTCTACGCATCTCGTCCCGGAACACATTCACATTGTTGAAGAATTCTCTCATGAGTATTACCCAGTAGTACTCTCCCCGGGCCGTAACCAACAGCGACTGGCTCGAGTTCTTCAGCGCTCCCAACAGCCACATACCCAGGAGCTCCACGGCCATTTGCAGGTAAAACACGTTTCCGTAGCGATGCCGCAGCCAGCTTTTATCCAGGCTGAGTCCGAACAACTTCATGACGAAGTCATACCGCATTTGCTCACGTCTACCCAGGCGTTTGTTGCGGGTAATCGCGCTGACGCCCGCGTCTACCCGCCTGCAATAACCATTGATGGAGAAGCTGGTGGCATGAATGACGCCATTCACATAGCTGAATGCACCGGACCCGGCGCCAATGTACTCATCCCTGCCCACGATATATTCATCAATCGATCCACCACGGGTGGAAAAGCACCAGGCGGTAGAACGGTGGTAATCCGGTGACAGGGCCGCGACGATTTGCTCGAACATGCGCCTGCTGTCGGACTTGCGTAACGGTCCCATACTCCCAACGACCCGGCGCCTGGCGGAGTCGGCAACCATCAGCGGATAGTAGGAAACCTGTTCCGGGCGCAATGCCACCAGGGTCTGCAGATCACGTGCCAGGGAGTCTTCGGTCTGGCCCGGCAGATTAAAGATCATGTCGACATTCAGCGTTGGAAATATTCCCCTGGCTCCCTCCAGGGCACGGCATATGGTTTCTGCGCTGCCATACTTGTCGTAACGGTCCATGGACTTCAGCAACTCATCGTCAAAACTCTGCACGCCCACGGACAGACGTTTTACACCGCGCTGACGCAAGTCCTGCAGGAGATGCGGACGCAGGTCGCTCGGATTTGTCTCAACCGAGATGGAATTCAGGGGGAATAGCTCATTGCACAAATCCAGTGTGCGCAATAACTCTTCCTCGTTCACGGTGGGCGTGCCCCCGCCCACATACAGGTCGTCAAAAACAAAACCTTGTTCGTGGTAACGCCGAATCTCGCTCCTCAGAGACTTGAAATAGCGAGCCGCCAATTGCGGCTGGTACTGCACACGATGAAATGAGCAAAACGGGCACAGCACCGGGCAAAACGGGATGTGCACATATAGCTGGTAGATGACTCCCGGGCGCGCTACCGGCAGGCCACCGGACTCGCTTATCGGTCCGAATGTCATGGACCGGGCATATTCATGCCTGACAAGTGAGGTGAAAAGACTCTCAATCACCCGCATGGCGCGTGGTCTCCCTGGGCGCGTTCCGCACGTTGCGCCGAAAACAACAGCGCCCAAACAGGAAATACATCTGCCTCAGGCGCCGGCAAGCGCCTGCATCACCTGCCCGGCACTGATACCTGCATCGTTGCAGGGTATGTTGCGGGCCTGCAATACATGAAAGCCGCATTCTTCTAGCAGGGTTCTGCTACGCGAGGCCAGCAAGGCATTCTGAAACACACCACCACACAGGCCTACGACCCGGGCGCCCTGATCAGGGCACAAGGCCCGGGCCTGTTTGACCAGGCACCTGGCGAGGCTCTCGTGCAATACGGACGCAAGCTCGCCCGGGACAGCTTCGTGACCGACCAGGCGGCGCACCAGGGGTTCCCAGTCCGCCCGCAGCAGCCCCCCCTCCTCGCGCAACAACGGCAGATCCACATAGTCCTCACAGGCGGAGGACTGGGCCTCCAGCTGCATGGGGCCCTGGCCTTCAAAGCTGGTCTCATGCAGGCCGAGCAAGCCCGCCGCACCGTCGAACAACCGCCCCACCGCGCTGGTGTAGGGTGAATTCAGGCCACGCTTCCATGCCTGGTGAACCAGCCCAGGCGCCGGACAAGCCTCCCAGTCAATACCTGCCTCCCAGCAAAGTCCGGCCGCACTGCGCCAGGGTGAGCGCGCAGCCAGTTCGCCACCGGGAAGTCTGAAGGGTCTGAAGCTGGCAACCCTGCGCCACCGCCCGGGCTGACCAAGCAAGGCCTCGCCGCCCCACAAGCTGCCATCCTCACCGTAGCCCACTCCATCCCAGGCAAATACCAGGCAGGAATCCAGGAAGCCATTGTCCAGGGCCAGGGCCGATGCGTGCGCATGATGGTGGAAGTAAGGGGAAAGGGGCAGACCCTGGGCGCGGGCCCAGCGATGGGTGGTATAGGCCGGATGGGCATCCACCAGCAAGCGCCTGGCCTGCACCCCATACAGGGCCTGCAGGTCGGCGGCTACCTGCTCGAATACCTGGAGACTCCTGGCGCTGGACATTTCGCCTATATGTGGCGAGATCACCAGGCGGTCATCCCAGGCCAGGGCCAGTGTATTTTTCATTTGCCCACCCAGGGCCAGCACCGGCTCTGGCAAGCGACCAGGCAGGTCCAGTTCCAATGGCGCACAGCCACGCCCCAGACGCATGGGTCGCAAGCTGCCATCTATGGGTCGCCAAACCGGGTCGTCTGCCGGCCGCACAATGGGCCGGTCATGGTGCAGAAAGCCGTCGGCCACCTTGCCCAAAACGGCCTCCGCCTCGGCCACCGAGGTCAACACCGGCTCGCCGCTCAGGTTGCCCGAGGTGGCGACCAGCGGGCCACCAAAGTCGGACAGCAACAGATGATGCAGCGGGCTGTAGGGCAGAAACACCCCAATCTCCGCCAGCCCCGGCGCCACCCCGGGAGCCAACTCACAATCGGCTCGCCGCGGAACCAGCACAATAGGTCGTCCGGGCCCGAACACACCTTCTGCGGTAACAGGCTCCAGGGTGAGCTGCTCGCGCAGCGCATCCAGCCCATCCTCACCTGTCTGGGGAAACATCACCGCCAGCGGCTTGTCCGGTCGCAACTTGCGTTGGCGCAACCGTTGTACAGACTGTTCGTCCCTCGCATCGCACATCAGGTGGTAACCGCCCACGCCCTTCACCGCCAGGATCTTTCCCTCACCCAGGGCCTTCACCGCCAGCACCAGCGCTGCCTCACCGCTGACCGGGGTCTGACCCGGCAAGACGAGGCGTATAGAGGGCCCGCATGCAGGGCAGGCCACCGGCTCAGCATGGAAGCGCCGATCCAGGGGATTCAGGTATTCCTCCCGACAACGTTCACACAGCGGGAATCCTGCCATGGACGTGTTGGCGCGGTCATAAGGCAGGGCATTAATCAGGGTGTAGCGGGGACCGCACTGGGTGCAGTTGGTAAACGGGTATCGGTAGCGCCGATTGCCCGGGGTGTTGATGTCCAGGAGACACTGGTCGCAACAAAAAAAATCCGGCGGAATGAATACCCTGGGCGCGTTGCCCGATTCACTGCCAAGTATTTCGAACCCAGTGAAAGCCTGGCACGTCTGGGTCTCCTGCGAATCCAGCCTCGCCCGTGCCAGCGGCGGTGCCTCCTGTATCAGCGCACGCACAAATTCTTCGAGTTCCGGCTGCGCCCCCTGCACCGTGATCTCGACCTGCCCCAGCGCGTTACGCACCCAGCCGGAAAGACCAAGCCGCTGCGCCAGACGATACACATGAGGTCGAAAGCCTACGCCCTGCACATGACCGCTTATACGCAAGAGCCAACAGGGATTCTCACCTTCGGGCGGAGATGTGCTGCGCCCGGGGGCCGACACGGCCTAACCCGCTTCCGCACGTGGCGGCCGATCCTCCGCCTTGTTTTCGCGCAGGCCGGACGACCACCAGATTCGGCAGGCCCCCTCGTCCGACACCATACACGGGCCTATCGGCCTGCGCGGCACACAAGGGTTGCCGAAAAGCCGGCACTCGTTCGGGTAAATCTTTCCCAACACCACGCTTGCGCAATCGCAACCCGGCGGCATCTGACCCACACGCTTGCGTGCGGCATCCTGATAAGAAGGAAGCTGCAACCTGGCGTCGTGTGCGTGGTACTCGGGACTCAGGGCAAAGCCGGAACCGGTGATCGTGCCAATACCCCGCCAGTTGGCGTCGACCACGTTCAACACGCGCTTGAGTATGTCCCGCGCTATCGGGTTGCCGCCCGGCCGCACCACACTTGGATAACAGTTTTCCAATTTTGGCGTGCCATCCCTGAACTGGCGCAACACAGAATGCATGGCAGCCAGCATGGACTCGCTTTCAAAACCGGCCACTGCCACGGGAATACCGTGTTTGTCGGCGACAAATTCCCATTCTTCCGGACCCATGACAGTGGCCACGTGACCCGGTGCAATCAGCGCATCGAAGCCGGGGGTGCCCGACTCGAGCAAGAGCGCAACTGCTGGCCAGGTAAGCCTGCCCGAAAGCAGTACCAGCAGATTATCCGGCACGCCCTCGGCCAGCATGGCCGCAACCGGCGCGATGGTTGTCTCAAATCCCGCGGCAAAAAACACCACCTGCCGATCGGGTTGTTCGCGGGCGATACGCACCGCTTCCATGGGCGTGGCAATAGGTCGAATATCGCCCCCGGCTGCCCTGGCCTGCTCCAGGGAACGCGGCTGGCTGCGTGGAACATTCACCGGCACCCTGAGCATGTCGCCGAAGGCGACCAGGGTAACCGGCTCATGCAAGGCCAACTGTATGGCCTCGTACACGTCTTCCTCAGGACAAATGCACACCGGGCAACCTGGTCCCGGGATCATCTCTATCCCGGGTGGCAGCACCCCCCTCAGGCCGGCGTGGGAAATCGTCCTCTCATGCCCGCCACAGACGTTCATGATCTTGACCTTGCGGGGCAGATCGATGGCCCGGATCGCATCCAGCAAGCGACGAGCGCGCTCGCTCACAACTCATCATCCAGGGGAGTCACCTGCTGCAGATGAGGATGCATCAACACGTGCCCATGCTCGGGCACGCTGGTGAAATTGCTCAGATCACCCCTCTGGCGACTATCCTTGAGCTCGGCCAACTGACTATGCAGCCAGTCCAGCCAGGGCTGAATTCCGCTACTGCTGCGTGTATGCACTGATAGACAAGGCACCTGGCTGGCCAGACCACGCAGTGACGCCTCGGCGCGGGCCACCGAAAACTCAGGCAGGACCTGCAGCAAATCAGTCTTGGAAATCAATACCGCATCAGCCGAGCGAAACATCACGGGGTACTTGGCAGGTTTGTCATCACCCTCGGGTACGGACAACAGCGCGATATTTCGGTGCTGTCCCAGGTCAAAGCTGGCGGGGCAAACCAGGTTGCCCACGTTTTCGATGAACAGTATGTCTACGTCATCAAGAGGCAGCTGGTGCAGAGCGTCGTGCACCATGTGTGCGTCAAGGTGGCAGGCGCTACCGGTAGTGATCTGTACTGCCGGAACCCCGCACTCACGTATGCGCCTGGCATCATTCTCGGTCTCCAGGTCCCCCTCGATCACGGCGATATTCAACTCGCCCTTCAAGGCCTTGATGGTTGCTTCCAACAGGCTGGTCTTGCCCGCGCCGGGCGAAGACATCAAGTTGAGCGCCAACACCTGGTGGCGAGCGAAATGCTGGCGATTGTGACTGGCCTGGTGGTCGTTCTCGGACAACAGATTCTGGAGAACCTCTACCGATTCCCGACCTGACGCGCTATGGGAAAACTTGCCGCCTGGCTCAACCAGGTGCTGGTTTCCCGGTGTTACATTGCATCCGCAGGTATCACACATTGTTGAGGGCTCCTTAAATCCTCAAGCCGGACTCGACAGGACATCCCCGCCACCAGCCCAGGCTTCCAACTCCACGCTCTGCAGTACCATCTCGTCCCCGGATTCCAGACTGGTGCGCCAGTTGCCGCATGCCGGGCAAATCAACTTGTTAGCCGCAACCACAGAGCTTTTTTTGCACTCGGGACAGTGAACTGACACCGGCGCATCCTCAATATCCAGCGCCGCACCTTCACACGCGCTGCCGGCGCTGGCCAGGGGAAACGCCCTGCGTAACAGCCCCGCCTCCACCCCCGACAGAGGACCGATATGCAACAAGAGCCTGACCACGCGTGCCTTGCGCTGCCTGGCTATGGCCTCGGCTTGTTCCACCAGTGCATAGCATACGGAAAGCTCATGCATCGCTGGCCAGGATTTCGTCAAATAGCTTCCAGGCCTCACGGGCATCGTCGGCGGATACCTTTTTTATGGCGTAGCCCACGTGCACCAGCAAGTGATCGCCCGGCTCGACGCTCTCGCCCTGCAACATAAACAGGCTTACGTCGCGGTGCACACCCATGGCCTCGCAGCTGGCGTTGAAGCCATCTACCGACCGCACTTCCATTGGCACTGCCAGGCACATGATCAAAGTCCACCGTTAACGACTTTTCCTGAGTCTAACTATAGCGATCCTGCGCAGATTAGGTCTAAGTAGATACCCTGATACCTGTACGCCTGACGCCCGGTGTATGGTTTCTGCGAGCAGATTTCATTGTCTGCCGAGTGCCATGGTCCAGGGGACCAGGACCGATAAAAAACATAGCGCAGCCGCCACTGGCCAGACGAGGGTCACCAGTTGGTAAATGTTGTAGTACATGACGTAGAAGATTCTTTCCCCGCACACCAGCGGGTGGGGGGTTCTACGGGCAGCTACTTCAATCGGCAGCGCAGCACCCGTGGCCGGCTGGCGGCACATGGCAACAGCCCTGGCAAAACAATTCAAACCGATCTTGCACGAGACTCGGCACGCCCCTGCGTGCGTAATGGAAACCGGGCAGGGTCGGCATTGCGGCGAGGCAACTACACGCCTGGCCGCCGCGAGCTTGACCCGGTTTATTGCAACCCTGTCCCCGCTATATGGGGGGATGTTTAAGTTAAGTAAGGAGTGAGCCGAGTCATGGCTCATGGATGAGTGATTGATTAATGACAGCTTGTGGCTAGTGCGTTCGAGACCCAGGCACCACACCGCATAAGTTTGGAGGAGTAACGTCGTTATGGGTATACAAAAAACGTTTTACGAGGCCATGCGTGAGCACGGTATTACGCGGCGCAGCTTTCTCAAATTCTGCAGCCTGACCGCAGCCGGACTGGGCCTGGCGCCAGAGTTTGCGGGCACCATAGCCCATGCGCTGGAGACGAAACCACGCACACCGGTGATCTGGCTGCACGGCCTGGAGTGCACGTGTTGTACCGAGTCTTTCATACGTTCCGGTCACCCGCTGGCGGCAGATGTTGTCCTGTCGATGATCTCGCTGGATTACGACGACACGCTGATGGCCGCCGCCGGTCACCAGGCAGAAGAAATTCTGGAACAGACGATTGAGAAGTACGACGGCAACTTCATTCTTGCCTGCGAAGGCAATCCGCCTCTGAACGAGGACGGCATGTATTGCTTCCAGGGCGGCAAGCCCTATGTGGAAAAACTGCGCCGTATGGCAAGTCACTGCAAGGCGATTATCGCCTGGGGGTCTTGCGCCTCCTGGGGTTGCGTGCAGGCTGCCCATCCGAATCCCACGCGCGCCGTGCCTATTCACAAGGTGATTACCGACAAGCCGATCATCAAGGTGCCGGGCTGCCCGCCCATCGCCGAGGTGATGACCGGCGTCATCGCCTACATGCTGACATTTGACCGCTTCCCCGAGCTGGACAGACAGGGCCGGCCGAAGATGTTCTACAGCCAGCGTAATCATGACAAGTGCTACCGTCGCGCGCATTTCGACGCGGGACAGTTCGTCGAGCGCTTCGACGACGAGGGCGCACGCAAGGGCTATTGCCTGTACAAGATGGGCTGCAAGGGACCCACCACGTATAACGCCTGTTCCACGATTGAATGGAATGGCGGTCTGTCATGGCCGGTGAAATCCGGACACGGTTGTCTCGGTTGCTCCGAGGATAATTTCTGGGATCGCGGTTCCTTCTACAGTGCGGTCAACGACCTCAATGTACCCGGAGGGATCGAGTCTACCGCCGACAAGATTGGCGGCGTACTGGCCGGCGCTGCCGCCATAGGTGTAGCCGCTCATGCTGCGGCGTCCGTAATCAGCCATTCAAGGAACAATACCAAGGGAGGGTCTAGCCATGACTGAGACGCTAACAGCCAACGGTTTCAAACTGGATACCGGCGGAAAGCGCGTGGTTGTCGACCCGATCTGCCGCATTGAGGGGCATCTGCGTATCGAGGTCAATCTCGATTCAGATAACGTGATCCGCAATGCCGTATCGACCGGCACCATGTGGCGTGGCCTGGAAGTTATCCTCAAGGGACGCGACCCGCGTGACGCCTGGGCCTTTGTCGAAAGAATCTGCGGTGTCTGCACCGGCGTGCACGCACTGACGTCTGTGCGCGCAGTGGAAGATGCACTGGGCATCAAGATTCCCGAGAATGCCAACCACATTCGTAATCTCATGATGCTGGCCCAGTACACCCAGGATCACCTGGTACATTTTTACCACCTGCACGCCCTTGATTGGGTCGATGTGGTCAGCGCACTGAGCGCGGATCCCAAGGCGACTTCGGCCCTGCAGCAGAGTATCTCGAGCTGGTCGAAATCCTCACCGGGCTATTTCCGCGATGTACAGGCGCGCCTGAAACGCTTTGTCGAATCCGGTCAGCTGGGGCCGTTCGCCAATGCCTACTGGGGCAGCCCCGCTTACAAGCTGCCGGCGGAAGCCAATCTGATGGCGGTGACGCATTATCTCGAGGCACTGGATTTCCAGCGCGAGATCGTCAAGATTCACACCGTCTTTGGTGGCCGCAACCCGCACCCGAACTGGGTGGTCGGTGGCATGCCGTGCTCGTTCAGCCTGAACGAAACCGGCGGCATTAACATGGAATGGCTCAACCTGGTGTCATCCATTATCGATCGTTCCATCGAGTTTATCGACAAGGTATACATTCCCGACCTGAAGGCGATTGCTTCCTTCTATCCCGAATGGACCACCTACGGTGGTGGCCTCTCAAGCACGAACCTGCTGTCCTATGGCGATTTCCCGAAGGTTGCCAATGACTGGTCGCAGGAAAATATGCACATGCCAGGCGGCGCCATCATCAATGGCGACCTGAGCAAGGTGCATGAAGTGGATGTACGCGATCCCGAGCAGGTGCAGGAGTTTGTTACCCATTCCTGGTACAAGTATCCGGATGAAAGCAAGGGACTGCATCCCTGGGATGGCATGACGGAACCGAACTTCGAACTGGGTCCGAATACCAAGGGCAGCAAGACCGATATCCAGGAGATCGACGAAAATGCCAAGTATTCCTTCGTCAAGGCGCCGCGCTGGCGTGGCCACGCGATGGAAGTTGGTCCGCTGGCCCGTTACGTCGTGGCCTATGTACGTGGCGACGAGGAAATTAAGGCTCAAGTAGACGGTCTGCTTTCCGACCTCGGTTTGCCGCTCACTGCGCTCTTCTCCACCCTTGGACGCACCGCGGCGCGAGGCCTGGAATGCTCCTGGGCGGCGCACAAGATGCGTTTTGTGTTCGACAGCATGATGGCCAACCTGAAGGCCGGTGATACCGCCACTTCAAATATGGATCTGTGGGAACCCAAGACCTGGCCCAAGGACGTCAAGGGTGTAGGCATGGTCGAGGCGCCGCGTGGATCTTTGGGTCACTGGGTACACATCAAGGACACGAAGATCGCAAGCTACCAGGCCATTGTGCCGACCACCTGGAATGCTTCACCGCGTGATGCGGCAGGCAATATCGGCGCCTATGAGGCAGCACTGCTGGGGACGCCTATGGCCAATCCCGAGCAGCCCCTGGAAATACTGCGTACCGTTCACAGCTTCGATCCCTGCCTGGCCTGCGCAACTCACGTCATCGCGCCGGATGGCCAGGAACTGGTATCGGTCAAGGTCCGCTAGAAGGAGGACAGCGACATGAACAGCAATGTGGCAAGTGGGCCACGCGATCCGGTCGGACAACAGGCCGTATACGTGTTCGAAGCCCCAGTGCGCCTGTGGCACTGGCTGCACACTTTCAGCTT
Organism: Gammaproteobacteria bacterium; assembly: GCA_026193125.1. Lineage (GTDB taxonomy): Bacteria > Pseudomonadota > Gammaproteobacteria > Steroidobacterales > BM003 > CAKZML01. Next base: position 2,674 of record JAPHSC010000170.1, on the reverse strand, counting down.
CCTGATACTGGCGGTGACCGGGTATTTGATCGCCCATCCACTGCCATCGCCGATAGGAGAACCCAGTGATCATTTTGTGATGGGCAATCTTCGCCTCATCCATTTCATCTCGGCTTATGTCTTTGCCATCGGATTCGCGGTGCGAATCTACTGGGCTTTTGTGGGCAATAAATACTCCCGCGAGATATTTTATCTGCCGATCTGGAAGGCTAAGTGGTGGAAGGAACTGCTCTTCGAAGTGAAGTTCTACCTGTTCCTGACCAAGGACAAGGACAGTACCCTGGGGCACAATCCGTTGGCGCAAACAGCAATGTTCTTCCTGAACACGCTGTTCACCTTCTTCATGATAGGCACAGGGTTTGCGCTTTACGGCCAGGGTCTTGGTGACGGCAGTTGGGCCGACCGGATGTTCGGCTGGATCATCCCGCTTCTGGGTGGTGGGCAGGCAGTTCGTAACTGGCACATCCTGGGGATGTGGATCATGCTCATGTTCGCCATCATTCACATGTACATGGCGGCGCGCGCAGATATCATGGGTCGCAAGAGCAGTGTCAGCGCCATGATCGGCGGCTGGCGCCTGTTCCGGGACGAATAGATCTGATGGAACAGGAAGGCGAAATCGACGGTGAAACAGACACCCTGATCCTGGGCATCGGCAATGTTCTTTGGGCCGACGAAGGGTTCGGGGTGCGCTGTGTCGAAACGCTGAATGCGCGCTTTGACTTTGCTACAAATGTGCGTCTCATGGACGGTGGCACCCAGGGCATGTTTCTGCTGCCCTGGGTCAGCAGCGTGTCGCGCCTGCTGATTTTCGATGCCATCGATTTTGGCCTTGCCCCAGGCGAGCTCAGGATCATGCGCGATGACGAGGTGCCCCAATACATGGGCGCCAAGAAGATGAGCATGCACCAGACCGGCTTTCAGGAAGTCTTGATGTCGGCGCGCTTGTTGAATGACCGGACCCAACAACTGGCGTTGATCGGCGTACAACCGGAATTGCTCGATGATTATGGCGGAAGTTTACGCGAGGTCGTTCGTCAGCGCATACCCGATGCGATCCAGCATGCCTGTGCGGTGCTACGTGATTGGGGAGTCGGGTTCCGGGAACGGGAGGAACCGCTGGCGACGCTCGACCTGGTCGGCCCCGGGGAGCTGGACATAGTCAGTTATGAGTTGGGGCGCCCCAGGTGACGCATCCACTTATTCAACGCTTGTTCGACGAGCATGGCTTTCCCGAGGTGACACGGGATTCGCACCAGGCTTTTATCAGTCAGCCCGGGGTCACCATGCTGTTTTTTGCCGGTGATCCAAATAGTTTTAAAGATGTTACCGATGTGGCTGTGGTGTTGCCGGAACTTGTCAAGGCGTTCCAGGGTGGACTAATCCCGGGCGTGGTGACGGCCGAAGCGGAGAAGGAATTACAACGCCTCTATGGTTTTGGCGCCTGGCCAGCGCTGGTATTCCTGCGTGATGGCGGTTACCTCGGGACTATCACCGGTATCCAGAATTGGTCAGAGTATCTGCGCGACATTCGTGAATTGATGAACGGCGAAATTAAAAAGCCCCGGGGATTCAAGATACCGGTAGTAAGCGCCTAACTCATCCAGCGACAGGAACATAACAATGAAGCTACGCGATATCCCCGTGACAATCACCGGGCCCGGCAGCCAACCGCTGGAGTCGGATGATACGCACCTCGAGTTTATTTCCATGCCCAAGGAGATGGACAGTTACCGCGCGCCAGACATACCCGAGCCAGAGCAAGTGCAACACTTGCGAGGGGCCAAGGCCGTGGCCGACTGGCTGGGCCAGGCGCTTATCGACTACCGGGTCGGCGGTGAGCCGGTGATAGCCGATATCTCCAGTCTGGATAAGGATAACCGCGACCTGGTAAATCAGATTCTGGGCGAGGGCGAAGTCAGCCTGATCTACAGCGATGGCGACATGCAGGTGCGTATGCAGGAATCCGTATTGGCTGGAATCTGGCGCACCTTCTATCTTGACCAGGCCGGCCGCATTACGCGTGATCTCGTCGAGGTATGCGACGTACCGGTGCTGGCGCGGCGAGTGCCGGACGCGGCCAGGGCATCCGTGCTTCCGCGGGATTCTGCGCCCGAAGGTGTCATGAACGCCTTGCCTTTATTGATTGAGCTTCAGGACCAGGTCAACAACTGGAAACCCGGTGGCCAGGCAGGTGTCATCAACCTGACGCTGCTACCGCTGTCGGAAGGCGATATGGATTTTCTGGGGGAAGTACTGGGGACCGGGCCTGTCCAGACCCTGTCGCGTGGCTACGGAGACTGCAATATTACGAGCACGACATATCCGGGTATCTGGTGGGTGCGATACACCAACTCCATGGGCACGCCGATTCTGGATACGCTGGAAACCACGGATATTCCCGCCGTCGCCTGCGCCGCACAGGAAGATCTTGACGATTCGCGCAAGCGGTTTCACGAACTGCTGGAACCCTATTGGACCGAGCTGGGATGAATCCGCTGGAAGCTTCGGGCAGAATCCAGGCCGGCACTGTTCTCGAATGTCGTATTTGCTGGTATGTCTACGATCCGGCACTTGGCGACGAAGTGGAACAGATTCCCCCGGGCACGCCATTTTCCGCATTACCCGATCACTGGCGTTGCCCCCGATGTGACGCCGGGCGAGACAAATTTCT
>JAPHSC010000335.1 GCA_026193125.1 Gammaproteobacteria bacterium | reverse complement strand
TGGTCATGATCAGCGGGTTGGTCACGTCGCGGGTCATGATCAGCGGGTTGGCGGTACCGTCCCGGGTCATGATCAGGGGATTGATGGTGATGGCATCGCTGAACACCGAGCCATCCGGGGCTGTCCCCGAAGTGTTGTACAGGGCCCAGATGTAGTTGATGATTTCCGGGTCGTGCACCTCGTAGGAGGCGATCGGCTGCAGGTCACCGTCTTTCCGTGTACAGGTCGGGTCGGCATCGTCCGTGCAGGAGATCACCTCAGGATCCGCATCCGGATCCCGCAGATCGGCGGCCAGCTTGTCGCCATTGATTACTATGGTAGACACCAGCTCGCCGCGAGGTCCGTCGCACTGGAAGTTGCCCTTGTAGACGCTGACCGGGATGTGCGGAAAATCAATGGTTGAGGTCACGTAGACTGACTGGGCTGAGTTGGACTGTGCCGGCACAGACACATTCAAGGTGGTGACCGGGTCAATCTTGCTGCCCAGTCCGAAACCCGAAATGGGGGCCGGAAACTGGTTGAAAGACGCCATGCCCTGCATGTCTACATCGCCCGTATAGTCGTCGGGCTGACCGTCGATACAGAACGTGAATTCCTGCCCGTTTTTACGCTCCGCGTTCTCCACGTTCACCACGTAGCCACGCTGTAGTGCGCCGAGACGCTTGTTGCGGGTAGGCATGGTCAGCACGGCACCGGGCTTGATGGTGGTGGCGTACACGTTCTGATCCCGGGTCCGATCAATGTTGCTACCGGCCACGCAAGTGCCGGGGGTGTAGTTGGTCTCGGTTCCCTGCTCCAGGTCGTTAGTCGCCTTGGGCGGGATGTTGGCATTGGATGAATAGACGGTGGAAGCGTTGAATATATCGCCCCAGGCGTCTCCACGGACATCCCGGTTATCGGTCCAGGCGGCATAGAAACTTGGCGGCTCGAAAGCGCCGGGGCCCTGGTTATCCCGCCAGTTTCCATCCGCGTCCAGGCGGAAAGCAGGCGCGGCTACCGAGATGTAGTCACCCATGAACGGCACCTTGCCGCCGGCGAACATTCGAGCATTGACGAAATTGAACCCGAGCTGCAGGGACAGGTCGCTGGTCAGCGGAAACAGGGGGTAGCGGGACAGTCGGACCGACGGATCAAGCGGGTTCAGGGCACCGGCGATCTGTTTGCCGCGCACGTCCACCGAGTGCCTGGCCACAAAGGGCGGAGGAAGTTCTTTGCCGTCCGCGCCCACGAAGAACCCGTCCATAACGCCCTCGTTGTGCACCGGGAGCATGGAATCGCGGCTGTCGTACCAGGCCACTTGCAGCAGGCCATCGGCCGAGGCGACCGAGGGCATGAACTGGTGGCCGATTCCCGGGGACGTCATGTCGACCGGCGCCGGGGTTGACCAGGTCACCCCGTCGGTCGAGGTGGACATGACGATACGGGACAAGCCGAACTGGCAATTCATGTCGGCGGCCGGAATGGGGTTGCCGGCGCTATCGGTTCCGGCACCCAGGGTCTGTTCCACACCTCGTGCGGACCAGAACGTGTAAAACCTGTTGCCGTCGGTGGCGGCCACCGGGTGTACGGTGGTGCGGAACATGTTGTTCCGGGTGGGCTGATCGTAAGGACATTGCAGTTCAGACAGCACCTCTGCCTTGTCCCAGGTCTGTCCACGATCCCGGGACATGGAATACATCAGCGCATTTGACTCGTTGTTGTCCGAGAACCGGCGCCAGACCACCAGCAGGTCGTTACCCCTGGCCACCAGGTGCGCGCTCTGATTGATCTCCACGCTCTCGGTGATCTTGGAGTCCACGCTCCAGGTGGCTCCCCAGTCCCTTGAAACCGAATGCAGGATCTTGGAGCCGTTCTGCTTGCTGCCGGTGAACACCGAGTAAACCACGTGCAATTCGCCGGCGGGAACGGTTGTGCTACGGCTGGTGCCATCCTCCATAGTTCCCGTCACGGTCACGTCTGCGCCGGTCGGGCTAAGTACCGCAATCATGTGGGGCTTGTCGATGAAGCGTCCGGAGCACTGTGGGCAACTGGTGCCCTTGGTGATCAGGATAGTGTCCTGGCTGGGAACATAGGGGAATCCGTTTTCCTTGTCGGACTCAAACCAGCGCTGCAGGAATAGCCCACCGGTACCCTTTTTGCCGCGATCGGTGGCGATGAAGTTGTACAGCACCACCCCCGGTATCGCCGCCGCGTTGGGGTCAGCCGCGAAATCATGGCCAATAGGCGCACCTGAACCGGGAGTCGCATACTGGGGCCAACCGGGAGCCAGGCGACTGCTCCAGGTCAGGCCGCCGTCGCGGGTCATGCTCACGCCCACCCATGCATCACCGGTCTTCTCGGTGGTGCGGTAGTCGTTATAGCCGCAGAAAGCGACCAGGGGGTCGCCAGGACGAACCGTGCAATTGACCTCGTTCTGCTGCTTCAAACCCGTGTCGGGGAGCATGTAGTCGATTTCAGGCGTCGGCCCGATGATATTGACGCTTTGCCCGGGAATTCCCTGCCCCGATGCTGCGGTCGAAACCAGCATCGCAATAGCCACTAAAAAACCCAATGGGAAAAAGGGTACATTTGTACCCTGAATGGTCCTGGAAAGCATATCCTTGCCCCGTTTCGAAGATAAAATCGTATTGAGTTATTCTTGGTTTTTATTTTTGCTTTCTACGTCTTCGTCCTGCTTTGCTGGTTTTTCAGTGATTTTACATAAGGTTAGATCGAATCCGACCGCATCACCGAAGCCTCTAAAATCCTAGCAAAACTGTGTTTTTTTGTCGTGAAAAACTTGTGGTCTTCAATACCTGGATTGATTCTACCTATAAACTTTATTGTTTTGTTGAAAAAATTTATGTAAACCGCAATAGGTAGAACACCACAAGGCAGTCACTATGGAAAATCAAAGACCACACCAGACCTGCGGGAATGCAGAAAAGGAGTATTACCGACCATGACCGCACTATCACTGATGGACCTGGGCTTTGTCATCACGGAGACCTCTGCAAGTCCCAAGCATGTTGCGGGTCTGTTGATTTTTGAGCTGCCCGAATCTGATGCCGGCAACACCGTGGGCAAGGTAGTAGATATCATGCGATCGGCCCCGGTGCGCGCGCCCTTTAACCGGGTGCTGAAAACCGGACGCTACGGATTGCCAGAGTGGCAGCGCATCACGAATGTGGACACCACCCACCATATTCGTCACCTGCGATTACCCAGACCGGGAAGCGAAGCACAACTCATGGACCTGGTGGAGCAGTTACACGCGCCCTTGCTGGATCGCAAGCGGCCCTTGTGGGAAGTGCATGTTATCGAGGGACTGGAAAACAATCGCGTAGCCCTGTACACCAAGCTGCACCATGCCTATGCGGATGGCGTGACGTTCTCACGCTGGATGGTGGAATCCATGAGCACCACACCGGTGGCGATGGACACAGTACCGCCATGGGCTATTCAGCATCTTCCCGATAGCGGGAAAACCGAGGGCGAAACCAACCCTCTGGAAATCTTGAGACAACTGGGCCGTGGCGCGCTTACGCTGGCGGAACTGGGCACCATGACCTTGCGCCACGGACTGCAGCTGACCGGCTCCTATGACTCGCAGGTGCCGGTACCCTTCGCCGCGCCACGCACACCGTTTAACGGAGCACCCACGTCAGACCGGGCGGTAACCGTCCTGTCGGTGGAATTGCTGGAACTGCGTGACCTGGGTCGAAGCGTGGGAGCCAGCATTAATGACCTGGTACTGACCATGGTAGACATGGGTCTGCGAGAATACATGCGCCAGCACAAGATTCAGACTGACAAACCCCTGATTGCGGAAATGCCGGTAAATTTGCGGCGGGATTCCGCAACCGAGCAAACCGGCAACCAGATTTCCATCCTGCTGCTTGAACTTGGCGATGCCAAGGCCAGCCCCCTGGAAAGACTGGCCCAGATTCATGCCGCCAGCAGACGTGTACAACGCCAGTTCGCGGCCCTGTCTGAACAGACCGTGACCACTTACTCCCTGGGCACACAAATCATGGCCCAGATTGGCGAGGCCTTGAACCTCAATGACACGGCGCCACCGCTGGGGAATGTCGTGGTGTCAAATGTTCCCGGACCCCAGACGCCTTTGTATTTCTATGGCACACGTCTGCGCGGTGTATATCCCATCTCTGTCCTGGCACCGAATGTTGCCTTGAATATCACCGTGTACAGCTACGACGGGCGGATGTGTTTTGGACTCGTCGCGGGCAAGCGGCAAATTCCGGATTTGCCAGATCTCACCCGGTATATCCAGGACTCTCTGCAAGACCTGAAGGATGCCGCCCGCCAGTATGCCGAGCGCCCGCAGGTAGCGGAGAAAACCAAGAACCCTCCAGCGACAAAACCGGCAGTTGTCAGGAAAAAGAAACGTCCTGCTGGCGACAAGATCGAGCCACCCAAGACCACGCCACAGGCGCCTGAAGCGCCGGCGAAAAAAGCTGGACCCGTCAGGAAGAAGAAGCCCGTGCTGCGCAAGAAGACCGCGCCCACCAAGATTGCGGCACAGGCGCCTGAAGCGCTGGCAGAAAAGGCTGCGCCCACCAGGAAGAAGAAGCCCGTGGCTCGGAAAAAGGCGGAACCTGCCGACAAGGAAACCGTCAACCAGCCAGTCGCTGCGGAAGAGCCGGCGCCCGAGGGCTCGAGCAGCTAGTCGCCCGCAGACTCGTCTGGACTTGCAGCGACCGGCGGCGCCTCGTAAGCAGGGTGGTTGCAGGGTCGCTCGTGCCCGCGCGCTTTCTCGTACCAGTGCAGATAGTGCTGCACGCCCAGCCTGCCCTGCTCCACCAGGCTGGCTTTCTGGGCAGCCTTGAGCTTGAAGTCCAGCGTTCCCACGCCCAATGAGTCGATATAGATGGTGCGTTGCCAATCGTCACTGTGCAGATGTACGGTCTGCTGCACATCCAGCACCGTATTTACTACCGAAGACACATAGTCGAACAGGTCATTGATCTTGCGTCGCCTGGGCCTGCCTGCGTCCCGAAACACATTGATTTTCTCCCTGGCATCCAGCCTGAAACCCAGAGTCTCTTTGTTGTAGACATAGGCGCTGCTGCCCGGGCGTCTGCCGGCATTGTCACTGGCATAATATTCAGTCGCAAAACTGTGTCGCTCACGGCAGTCCTCGGGCAGATATTTCTCACGATCAAAGAGCTTGACCGGATAATTGCGCAACAATCCTCCGTCCACATACAGGTCGTGGCCCTTACCCGGCACCGCAGTGAAAAAAAGCGGTATGGAGATAGTCATACGCATGGCGTCTGCCACCGGCATATTCGGCGTGTGTTCCAGTGAGCATATCTCGGAAAAACCAGTGGCCAGGTTGGTGACCACCAGGGACAGATCAAGACAACCGTGTTCGCTCAGGTCGCGAAAAGTCGCGTCAGAAGCACCCACCTTCGCACGGATCAGTTCTCCTACCCAGTGACGGAAGAAATCCCCCTTGTACCATCCAAAACTTCGCACAAACCTGCGCGTGTCGCGGACCAGGCCCCAGTCATCATCCAAAAAGTTTCTGAAGTCCAGTTTCCAGAGAATCTTGCGGGTTTCTGCCGGACTGTATCCAAGACTCAGCAGCAGAGCATTCAGACCACCCACCGAGGCACCCGCCACGCGTTTGATCTGCCCCAGGATGCCCCGCTTCTCCAGCACCTCCAACGCACCCAGGTAGGCCACGCCTTTCACGCCTCCACCCTCGAACACCAGGTTTCTGAATGGAAATGTCGCAGCCATGCCCTCGCCCCCGTAGCATTTCGATACCTGTCTGGAACTATTTTAGTAGTGATTCAGACCCACGCCAGTCTGCAGAGCGCATACAAGCTGATTTTGCTCCGCATCACCCCATGGGTAAAACCCGGCTGGCAGACTGCTATCGGTCAGACTCGTACGCCCTTCCCCGATGTAACACTCGGCATTGTCGACCTCGTCAGCGTGGGCAGGCTGGGAATTTAAACCTTCGCTTGAACTTACCGTGAGTGAATTTGCCTATACTATAGGGACCCTATGGTCCGTGGAGACGGCAGTGGACAGCGAAAGGCTCTGGTCTGAACTGAAACGACGCAAAGTATTGCGCGCCGGTGTCCTGTACCTGATTATCGCCTGGACCACGGTCCAGGTCGCCGAGACCGTGTGGGAACCCCTGGAATTCCCCCCGCATACCTTGACCCTGCTCATCTGGGTAGCTGCCGCCGGCTTTCCTTTGACGCTTGTGCTGGCCTGGATCTATGACATCACTCGCAAGGGAATTGTGAAGGATGCCGGCCCGGAACCGCTTCCCGAGGTTCCGACGACGAAACCTTCGCCGGGTTTGCCCTCGGTGGCGGTCTTGCCTTTCGCGGACATGAGCGAGGCACACGACCAGGGATATTTCTGTGATGGTGTGGCCGAGGAAATACTCAACACCCTCACCCGGATTAATGGCCTGCACGTCGCCTCCCGCACCTCCTCCTTCCAGTTTCGCAGCCAGTCGGTGGATATCAAGGATATCGGGAAGCAGCTAAAGGTGAGCAGTGTGCTGGAAGGCAGCGTCCGCAAGTCAGGTAATCGGCTTCGAGTGACCGCGCAGCTAATCAACGCGGAGAATGGTTATCACCTGTGGTCGGAACGCTTCGACGCGCCCATGGAGGACGTGTTCACGGTACAGGAGAACATTGCCTCGTGCATCGCCAAGACCCTGGAACTGAGCCTGGAATCTGAACAGGTCCAGGTCATGCAGCGCAGCAGTACGCGGGATGTGCAAGCTTACGACTACTACCTCAAGGCCTGGAGTTATTTTCACCGCTTTGACACCCGCAACATGCTGTATGCCCGGCAGATGTTTTCTCGCGCCATCGAGATTGACCCGGAGTTTGCCCGAGCCTGGGGTGGCCTGGCTGACGCAGCCGCCTTTCTTTATATGTACAGCGAAAGCCGCGAGGAATATCGGCAGCAGGCGGACGAGGCCAGCCGCAAGGCGGTAGAGCTATGCTTCAGCCTGGCAGAGGCCCATGCCTCCCGGGGACTGGCGTTGATGCTATTGACCCGCTTCGAGCAAAGCGAACAGGAATTCGAGCAGGCGATTGCCCTGAACCGGGACAGTTTCGAGGCTCACTATTTTTACGCCAGGGCCTGTGTGCACCAGGGCAAGTACGAGATGGCCGCCCGCTTGTTCGAACGGGCCGCGCTGCTGGATCCGGACGATTGTCAGTCGGCCGCATTCATGCCCCAGGTGCTTAAGGAACTGGGCCGCAGCGAGGAGGAGCGCACCTGGCGCGAGGAAGCAATCCGTCGCGGGACGCGGCGTCTTGAACTGCACCCGGACGACGTGCGAGCCATGTATCTGACCGGCGTGCTGTATGCCAAGGAAGGAGACCAGCAGCGCGCCCTGGAATTGGCTGACCGGGCCATGGCCCTGGAGCCCGATGCATCGGTTGTGCAATACAACCTGGCTTGTCTGTATGCCCAGTGCGGAAATATTGAAAAGGCCCTGGACTGTCTTGAGGCCTCATCTGTTCCCGGTCTGGCCAACAAGGGCTGGGTGCAGCACGATTCGGATCTTGACCCCCTGCGAGATCATCCCCGTTTCCAAGCCGTGCTGGACAATCTTACCTAGCCGGCTCAGGCAAACTTCGCGCCTGGCTCACCATGCGAATGACCATGCCGCCTCCATGTCGAAGCCGCTTTGAAAATCGAATGCTGTAAGAGCTGCCCGCAGGAATCCTGCTCCCCAACCCTCAGACCTTGCGCAGCTGGTCCTCGATGCTCCTGGTCTTGTCAGTGAGTTTGTCACCCGTGTGCCGGGTACTCTTGCGTTCGATGAGCATGATCAGGCACTCGCGCTCGGCCACCGGGTTATGCCGCACTCCCCTGGGCACCACGTAGAATTGCCCCTCGGCGAGGTCTATCGTCTCGGCCTCCATTTCAATACGTAAACTGCCCTTGAGCACATAGAACAGCTCGTCTTCATCGTCGTGACTGTGCCAGGCCAGGTTTCCCTGGACCTTTGCCACCTTCACATAGGAATCATCCAGCTCTGCCACCACCCGGGGAGACCACAGTTCGGTAAGAGACGCGGCGATATTTTTCGGGGCTACAACCTTCGACACATGTTCTCCTGAGGGCTGACCGGGCGGGAAATCCATCTCACTAAAACTGGCATTGTGTTTCTGAACTTGGCAATCCCGTGTTTTCAAGATCCTGCCAGACAGCATCATCGATTACAGCCGGGATTATGCTTGCGCCTGTCAGCGCTGGAAACTTTCGCATCAATAATGGCAGGTCTCTTTGTGACTCGTCGCGTACCGAGGGGATTCCTGCATTTACATAGCCGCGGTAAACGCGCTGGTCAGGGCGATAGAGACAATTTCGGACATTCAGGTTGCCCAGATAGCTGATTTCACCGGCCCGCACTTCGAAGCGAACCGGCAGCATGTGAATGAGCAGTTCGCCCTCACTTTCCAGTTGATATATCTCATAGGTACCTGCCGGCAATTCCACCGCAAACAGACGCCCCAATTCCTGCTCCAGACCCGGATCCGGACCCGAAGCCGAGGCTTGTATCGGTAGGTCCTCCAGCCAGAGAAAGTTTGAGGTTGGAGTGGCCGATTCCAGCAGACGCGATTCAGATTGATCCAGTTGGCGGTAACGGAACCTGGCGACCACCCAGTAATGGAACACTTTAGGCGCGGTGACCGAACCCGTAATCAATCCCGCTCCCGGTGACAGGAAGAGCGGCTGGTCGGGATCAATATTCTTGACCAGATTTGGCGAACAGGCCTGCAGCAACCCAACGCTGACGCTCACAAGAAGAGACACAAAACGTCGCATAGGTCCTCCCGAAGATTGATCATCCACGCTTGGGGTTCAGTCCTGTGAAAAATCTAACGGACCATCCCGCCAAGTTCAGCAACAAGCCGGCACCACTTGAAACGCTACGTCATTGCAAATCGTCCTGAGGCATCAAGCACCCGGCTCCCGTGTCATTTCGCCGTGTACAGGCTGACCAGGTAGTGCCCGCCGGCGCTGTCTATACGACTGCTTACCGCCAGTCCAGGATGAAGGCGGGACAGTCTATCCACCAGCCATACCGCAACGGCCTCGGCATCCTGTTCGGAAGCGCAGCGGGCCATGGTCTCGCGGCCACCCTTGCGTTCCAGTCTGTCGGCGGTAGCGATGATCGGGGCAGGATCCGCCACAAACAAATGTTCTGGCCATGGCACAACCGGATCGACAGCACCCTTGCCGGTGTTACAGCCCACGTGGGCCAGGCGCTCCGATGGCTGGCCGACCCGATCTTTCTTCAACTTCTTGGCGCGGGCCTTGCTGATACAGGTATCCACACTGGCGCCGCGTGAATCCCGGGAGGGCATGTCGCGATCCACGGGTTCATCACATAACCAGCAGCGCCAGCCGTCTTTCTCGCCCACCTCGTCCAGGTAACTCATAATGTAATACGCCTGCTTTCCCCAATCTGGGCCGCGAGATAAATGATCGAGACCACCACCGCGATGGCGCCGGCGATTTCCGCCGTGTGGACCCGGTATTCCATGGTTTCTTTCTGTATCTTTTTCATATCTTCACCGGTCCACCGAAGGCAGATCACCACACATGCCGCCAATGATCTGCCAAGTGTCGCCCTTCCTCATCCAGGTATGGGTGATCTTGTATTGACGGCCGACCCCCTCGACGTGGCCGTCCGGGTAGGTATCGACCCGGGTAAAGCTGTAGTGAGCGACGACCGTGTTCCCGAACTCACTGGCACCCTCGCGGGTCAGTGCGTAATCAACCTCGATACCTTCGTCCCGAATCTTCTGTACCCAGCCGCCTATGGAAGCTTTGCCCATGGGATGGTCCTGTCCGCAGGGCCAGCCGATGAAGTTTTCGTCCCAGAGGGAGACATAGTTTTCAACCTCACCAGCCTTCACGTAGCGCCAGTACTCGTCCTCCCGGGCCCAGACCTCGGCAATATTCTGCTCCCCGGCGGAAGCCGGCGGTGTCACCTTCGACATGGTCTCGGAGATCACACGCCATTGCCCATCACGCTTGACCGCAATCCAGCTGAACTGGAATGTCCCGGAGGGCGTCCGGTCAATGACCAGCGCAGTGTCACCATGTACGCGAATCTCGTGGTGTATGACCTCGAACGGATCAATATCGGTGGCCATGATCCAGTCGATGTAGGCGGTCCGGTCCATGATTTTCCCAGAGGAAAAAGTGTTCAGGAACTGCTCGTGAAGGATACGCTCCAGCGCCGCCCTATCATGCTCGACCTCGGCAGCTATCCACGCCTGGTCCAGGGCAATCAACTCCGCCTGGGCGGCTGTCCAGGTCTGCTCGGTGGCTCCCGCCCCGCCGCCAAGTCCCGACAGTGCCAGCAATAGCCATGCCATTTTTTTCATGATCGCTCCCTTACCGGAAAATCTCACTCATGTTCCAGGGCACAAGCCGCGCGGACCCGGCTCGACTCATCGCCCGGCCTGGCCCGCCTTGTTCAGTATCACCAGTGCAATGCCACCCAGGATGGCGGCCGACGCCACCAGGAATCGCAGGGTCAACGGCTCACCGAGAAGTACAATACCACCCAGGGCCGCGATCACCGGCACGCTGAGCTGAATCGTGGCTGCGCTGGTGGCCTTCAATGCCGGCAATACCGTATACCAGGTGGCGTAACCTAATCCCGACGCAATCGCCCCGGACGCAATCGCGTACCACACACCGGTGATGTCCAGATTGCGATTGGCGGCGAGCAGCAGACTCAGCACTCCTGCGAAAAGCGTGGCGCGCAGAAAATTCCCGGCGGTGATCCGGGTTGGGTCCCCGGCTCCCCTGCCACGCAATGAGTACACGCCCCAGGCAACACCTGCGCCCAACATCAGCACCGAACCGATCAGCGGTGGGGCCGACAGCCCCGGCAGCAACAATACAACCAGGCCGGCGACGGCAAACACAAGGCCGGCCAGCTACTGCTTGCCCAGCCGCTCACCTGCCACCAGGCCGCGACCGATCATGGTTGCCTGCACGGCGCCAAACAATAGCAGGGCGCCGGTGGCCGCGGGCAGCGAGATGTAGGCGAATGAGAATCCCGCGGCATAGGCAAACAGGGCAAAAGCCGACATCCAGTTGCCCTTACCGGCCCGGTCACGTCTGACGACGCTGGCGATGGCCCATAGCACCAGGGCGCCGGATACCAGCCGAATGGAGGTGAAACTGGCTGCATCAATAGCGGTGTGCTTGAGCGCAATACGACACAGCAGCGAATTGCCGGCGAAGGCAATCATGGTGAGCAAGGTCAGAATGCTGAGTCGCACAGTCGACATCACGTAGGCCTCGGGCGGAACTGTTCAGCCGGATCTGCGCCCGGCCTGTTGTTATCGGGGTCTTAACCGGGCCCAGTATTCACCCCTTGTGACGCTTTTGAAAGGTCTGTTTGTGACCAGTCGCTGTCACCTGCCGGGCACTATCCCGGCGCCTGCCCCGCGCCCTTGCGCAGTGCCTGGTCCAGGTCCTCCCACAGGTCCTCGGGGTTCTCTATCCCCACGCTGAGCCTGATCATGGACGGTGGCAGATGCTCCTGGCCATGCACCGCCGCCCGCCGCTCCATGATGGATTCCACCGCGCCCAGGCTGGTGGCCAGCTGGATCAGGCCTGCATTGGCACAGAAGGCATCAGCCTCGGCGGCACCGCCTTTTACATCGAAGGAAATGACGGTCCCGAATCCGCCCAGCTGTCGTCGCGCCAGTTCGTGTCCGGGATGGGACGCGAGCCCCGGGTAGCGGGTCTTGCTTACCAGGGGATGGGCTTCCAGACGCGTGGCCAGCAACATCGCACTGTGTTGGGCCCGCTCCAGCCGCAGCGCCATGGTTCTTACACCGCGCACCGCCAGGTAGGCCTCCAGGGCACCGAGGGTGGCGCCGGTCAGCACACGTGTCCGTCTCAGACCCGCCAACAACTCCGGGGTCCTGCTCGTTACAATGCCTGCCAACAGATCAGAGTGTCCGCCAATGTACTTGGTGGCCGACTGCACCGAGAAATCCGCGCCCAATTCAAGCGGACGCTGGTTCAGGGGTGTGGCAAAGGTATTGTCAACCGCAAGCAGCGCACCGGACTTGCGCGGCGCCGCACAAATGGCGGCTACATCTGCGATACGCAGTAAGGGGTTGGATGGCGACTCCAGCCAGATCAGGTCCGCATCGCCGCAGGCCTGAATCCACTCCTCGGTGTCCTCTACGGCGATCCGCCTGACCGTCCAGCGCCCCTTCCGCTCACCCTCCTCGGCCAGACCCACCGTGCCCTGGTAGCATTCGTCAGGCAGCGCCACGATCGCGCCGGTGGCGAGCTGTTCAAACACCGACGCAATCGCCGCCATGCCCGAGGAGAACACGACGGCGTCGCCACCTTCGAGGCCACCAATAATCGCTTCCAGCGCATCCCAGGTCGCCGTGCCGTCACCGCGAACATACTCGCGGCTTCCGCCCCGGACAAAATTGGATGCCGGTACCAGGGGAACGTTCAAGGGCGCCCCGGGCGTGTGGTCGCGTCCCGCGGCAACCACCAGTGAGTCGGGGCGAATCTTTGGATGGTCTTTCATATGAGTCCTGCTCTTCGCGGTGTTGCGAAATTCTATTGATGATCTTAATAAGAAAATTTCTGAGTCTGTGAAGCGTTGCCACCAGTAAGCACTGCCGCGAACAATCAATCAATGCTGATTTTGTGGCAGGCCATCCATGATCTCGTAGTAGTCGCCCTTCTCTGCAACAAAAATATGCAGTCCAAGCGTGGTATCAGTGGGCAGGTCAAATGCGCCCATGGCCACGCCGATCGTGTCCTTCTTTACAGGATCCCAGAAAAGCGACGAACCACATATGCGACAAAAACCCCGACGCACTTTTTCCGAGGAACTGTACCAGCCCAGGTTCTCATCACCGTGGATGGTCAGGCTGGTGCGCGCTACGTCGGTGGATACCCAGAAATGACCCGATTGCTTGCGGCACTCGGTGCAATGACAGGCATCCGGTGTCGGCAACGCACCGATCACCTCGAAACTCACGGCCCCGCACATACAGGCTCCTCTGTGCATGACTCACTCCTTTTTGCATAACCACCTGGTCGCAACCAGCCCGTATGAGATCACCGTGGCGCCTGGCGAAGAGTCCAGCGGAAGGCGTCCGTTTACCCGCGAAATAATATCGCACCAAGCGCTACAGCGCCCTTACCAGCGCAAATGAGCCGTTGTTCTTGCTACAGACCCCACCCGGCGGCATATACTTCAGCAATTGCCAAGGAGACACAAATGCGCGCACTAGTTTTGACAATCTCGCTTCTGTTTACTGGCCCGGTACTGGCCAAGCCGGTGGCAACGCCGCTGAACTGGGATTACGAGGGTACGAATTTCAGTGGCTACGTCATCTATGATGACGCAAGCGACGCGATCCGACCCGGTCTTGCCATGGTGCCCAACTGGATGGGCGTCAATGATTCGGCCATCGAAAAAGCCAAGCTTATCGCCGGCACGAAGTACGTGGTATTGCTGGTGGACATGTATGGCGTCGGAGTCCGGCCAACCGATTTCAAGTCCGCCTCCGCCGCTGCCGGAGCAGTGTATGCCGACCCTGGGCAAATGCGCGGCCGCATCGCAAAAGCGGTGGAAGTACTGCGCGCACAGGCTGGCAAGGCACCGCTTGATAGCGAAAGAGTGGGCGCAATTGGCTTCTGCTTCGGTGGCTCCACGGTGCTTGAGCTCGCGAGATCCGGCGCCACGGTTGCGGGCGTGGTAAGTTTCCATGGCGGCCTGAAAACCTCTATTCGGGCCGGCGAGGGCGATATTCGCACTCCCATATTGGTTCTCAACGGCGCGGCAGACACCAACGTCAGTGCCGAAGATATCGCCGCTCTCACGACGGAGATGGATGCGGCTGGGGCGGAATGGGAACTGGTTAACTTCCCCGGCGCCCACCACTGCTTCGCCGAAGCCGATGCCAACAGTCCACCAAACTGCCTGTATCACGCGCCTTCCGCCAAGCGCGCTTACGAGCTAATGCATGAATTCTTTGACCAGCAATTCAAGCAGAGCGAAGGAGAATAAGGAGCATATCGGGCCAAGGCTGAGTGTTCAGTTCAGACGGCGTGTGCCGTCTGAACGTTTCTTCCCGCGAGAAATTATTTGCCAGGCGAAACAGCTCAGCTTGGCTTTTCAGTCGGTGATTTCCTGAAGCGACGAGGAGGAACCAAAAACCAGCTGGCCACCACAATGGCCGCGAACGCCGTGTAGCAAACAACGAATATCCAGGCGGGTGCCCGGTAATACAAGAGCGATTCAAGCCAGTGAGAAATGAAAGAACCTGCGTAAGCGGCCTCGCCGGCACGTTCTCGCAGCGCCATTTCCCAGGTAGTGAGAGGGCAAATGATACCTATCCAGGATTGCAACACCACGACGGCGATCGCCGCCAAATGGGC
>JAPHSC010000224.1 GCA_026193125.1 Gammaproteobacteria bacterium | reverse complement strand
GAGAAAGAACTTGGGCGCCTGGGGTTGAAGGCCTTCCCCCTGCCACAACTGGTCAAACTTCTGCGCACAGGAACCGCCGAGGAACTATATGGCAAGATCGGCTCCGGCGACCTTTCGCTGGAGGCGGTTAGCGATGCCTTGCAACAGCACCAGGGTATTACCCCGGATCAGGCCCCGGTAGTAATCAAGCGCAAGCGCAAGCCCAACAAAGGCAATCGTTTCTTGATCGCGGGTCTTGGTGACCTGTTATCCAACCCGGCGCGCTGCTGTGGACCTATGCCGCCTGAAGCAATACGTGGCTACCTGACCCAGGGGCGTGGCGTGAGCATACATCGCGATAATTGCGCCAACCTCATTCGCCTGGCCGCGAAAAGCCCGGAACGTATTCTCGAGGTGACCTGGGAGGCGAGCGACGCCGATTTTTACCCGGTAAGAATTCGTCTGGAAGCCCATGATCGCCCCGGCCTCGCCCGTGACGTGGCGAATATTCTGAGCGACGAGAACGTCCATATCAATGCCCTAGAAGCACGCTCCGATCGACGTGACAACAGCGCAGTAATGGAACTGTTGATTGAAGTTAAGGGCCTGGACCAGCTAAGCCGGGTTCTCAACAGGCTTAGCACTTTGCCAAATGTCACCAGCGTCAACCGGGTCGAGCACTAGCTCGATCCAGACAAGACCCCGCTGCGCCAACGACGGCGCAAACGGTGGTCCGCCTATCCGATCCGTACTAGCGATTGATCGCGTGAATCGCCCGTTTGTCTACCGCCAGGGCGGCCTCGTGGATAGCCTCTGACAGGCTGGGGTGTGCATGGATAGTCAGCTGAAGATCTTCTGCGCTGCCCTGGAACTCCATGGCTACAACCGCCTCGCCAATTAGCTCGCCGGCCATGGGACCGACTATGTGTACGCCAAGCAGTTCATCCGTATCTTCGGCGGCAATCACCTTGACCATGCCTGCGGCGGCTTCCATGGCCTTGGCCCGTCCGTTGGCTGCGAAGGAGAAGCTACCGACCTTATAAGCGCGACCGCTCTTCTTCACCTCCTCCTCGGTCTGACCAACCCAGGCGATCTCGGGGGCTGTGTAGATCACCGAAGGAATCACAGCGTAATTCATTTCTGCGACTTTACCGGCGATCAGGTCCGCAACCACGACACCTTCCTCAGAAGCCTTGTGCGCCAGCATCGCGCCACGCACTACATCCCCCACCGCCCAAATCCCCTGGGTACCGGTGCGACAATGCTCATCCACCACTACACGACCACGCTCATCCAGTTGCACACCACTGCCCTCGCCGAGCAGGTCCTGGGTATTGGCCTTGCGGCCAACGGCCACGACCACCTTGTCCACCTCTACGCTTTGACTGCCCTTGGTGTCGTCATAGCTCAGCGTCACACCCTTTTTGCTAACCTTGCAGCCGGTTACCTTGGCGCCTGTAAGCACCTCCAGTCCCTGGCGCTTGAACAAGCGCTGCACCTCTTTCGCAACCGCCCGATCTGCCATGAACAGGAAATCGTCCATGGCCTCCAGCACGGTCACCTCGGCGCCGAGCCGTTTCCACACGCTGCCAAGTTCCAGGCCAATCACGCCGCCACCAATGACACCCAGACGTTTCGGTACCTCGGTGAAATCGAGGGCGCCCCAGGAATCCACTATCCGTTCACCATCGAAAGGAACCTGCTGCAATTCAATGGGGCTGGACCCGGTAGCGATGATTACGTTTTCCGCCTCCAGCACAACCACCTTGCCCGCGGCGTCCGTGTACTCGACTTTACGTCCGGCCAATAGCCTGGCTTTGCCTCGCAGCCCGGTCACTTTGTTGGCCTTGAACAGCGCCTGGATGCCACCGGTCAACTGACCGACGATTCCGCTCTTGCGTTTCTGCATGGTGGCCAGGTCCAGTGACAATTTACCCACGCCAATGCCATGGGAGGAAAATTCTTCCTGGGCGCGGTGGTACAGTTCGCTCGATTCAAGCAAGGCCTTGGAAGGTATGCAGCCGGCGTTCAGACAGGTCCCGCCAAAGCTGTGAGAACCGTCGCGGTTCTCCCAGTTATCTATACAGGCAACCTTCAAGCCATTTTGCGCGGCCCGAATTGCCGCCACATAACCGCCGGGGCCGCCACCAATAACAATTACGTCGTATGTATCTGCCATGATATTTCCTTCAATCTGTCTTTTGTGCCCGGGCAAGCACGCCCCCGGACCGTGTAATGTGTTACCAATACCTGCTTACAGTTCCAACAACAGGCGCGATGGATCCTCCAGGGCTTCCTTCACCGACACCAGGAATTGCACTGATTCGCGTCCGTCAATAATCCGGTGATCGTAGGTCATTGCCAGGTACATCAT
>JAPHSC010000179.1 GCA_026193125.1 Gammaproteobacteria bacterium | reverse complement strand
CTGACAGGCCAGCACGAAGCCTGCTTCCAGTTCCCAGGGTTCAAGTGCGTAATTGATGGCCATGGATACTTCGCCCTTGAGCAACTTCACCCTGCAGGTGGAGCACACTCCGCCAGTGCAGGAATAGGGCAAATCCAGTCCTTGCGCCAGACCTGCCTCCAGAATGTTCTGGTCGGCAGTCATGCCGAATTGCCGCTCCTTGCCGTCCATAATGACCACTACCTTGCACTGTGCGGAACCCGCCTCCAGGTTCGCCATCTTCGCGGCGGGTTGCACCTGGCCGTCCACCGCAAAATACTCTGCATGCACACACTCCGGCGCCACCCCCATCTCCTCAAGGCTGGCACTGACTTCCTCGATCATGCTGGCCGGCCCGCAGACAAACCAGTGATCAATCAGCGTGATGTCGCAGAATGCCCGACACAACTCGACGGTCTTGCTCTTGTCTATGCGCCCGTTATACAACTCCACCTCGCCCTGTTCACGACTCAGGATATGGAACAACCTGAAACGGGTCGGGTAAAGATCCTTTAGCTCGTGCAGCACATCGCGAAACATGACGCCTGCACTGTCCCGATTACCGTAAAACAGAGTGAAACTGCTGCCCGGCTCCAGCGCCAGGGTGCTGCGCATAATGGACAGCACGGGCGTAATGCCACTACCCGCCGCAAAGGCGACGTAAGATCTGCTGCTTTGCGGATCCAGTGGCACATTGAAATGTCCTCCGGGCGTCATGACCCTGACTTGATCACCGGCCCGCAGTTCATCGTTGATAAAACCGGATACCCTGCCCTTCGGCTGGCGCTTCACCGCCAACTCAAGCAACGCCGAATCACCGACCTGATTGCAGATGGAATAGGACCGACGCAAGGCTAGCCCGTCTACCTCAATTTCCAGGTTCAGGTGCTGACCCTGGCTGAACCGGTAGGCCTCGCGCAATGACTTTGGGACCTCCAGCAGCAGACGCACGGAAAGCGGAGTGTCCGGTATGACCGCGGCAACCTTGAGGGAATGAAATTTCAGCATGCCATGACCGCTCTCTTGTTCTGCTTACTGGTTTTATTCACGTCTTTTCCGGCGACCCCGCTTACAGACACTTGAAATAATCAAACGGTTCCAGGCAATCCAGACAGCGGTACTGGGCCTTGCAGGGCGTGGAGCCGAACTCACTCACGCAATTGGTTCGTTGCGATGCGCAACGGGGACAATGCACCGCCAATTCGCTTCCAAACAATGCCCGCCTGCCACTGCCCAGCTCTGGCGGGGCGATACCGTACTGCCGCAGCTTTTCCCTGCCTTCCTCGCTGATCCAGTCGGTGGTCCAGGCCGGTGACAACACCTCGCTCACCAGGGCGCCGTCGAAACCCGCCGCGGCCAGGGCATGCTCCACCTGCTTGTGAATCAGTTCAGCAGCCGGGCAACCGGAATAGGTGGGAGTAATGGCTACCTGCAACTGCCGGCCGTCCCAATGCAGCTCACGTACGATACCCAGGTCAACAATACTCAATACCGGGATTTCCGGGTCCGGAATCGCTTCCAGTATCTGCCAGGCCCTGGCCGCAGGATCAGCTTGAGGAGGCATAGTCATTACCATCCGGCGTCGGGATAGGCGCGCGGCAGGAATTGCATGGTGGCCAGCAAATGTCCCAGGTGCTCGGAGTGGCGGCCGGCACGACCACCGCTATGCATCCAGGCATCGTCCGCCGGCAGCGGCAAACCCGCCTCGCCCAGCACCCGGTCCAGGTCCTCTCGCCAGCTCTTGCGCAGCACATGTAAATCCACGCCAATGCCAGCCTCAAGCATGCGCCGGTCCAGTTCATCCGTCTCGAATAATTCGCCGGTATAAGGCCAGAGTTCCTGTATAGCCCGGATCATGCGGTCACGACTTTCCTCGGTGCCATCGCCAAGACGAACCATCCACAAACCAGCGTGACGGGCGTGATAACGAAACTCCTTTACTGCCTTTGCGGCAATACCTGCAAGTTGCGTGTCCGCGCTGTGCTGCAACTTATCGAACAGGCGCTCGGCAAAACTGGCATAGAAGTACTGGCGCGCCATGCTGTGAGCAAAATCTCCGTTAGGCTGTTCCACCAAGAGGGGATTGGTAAATTCGTGAACATCACGATGCATGGCCAGCTGGTCTTCCGTTCTGCCCTTGCCTTCAACCAGGGCGGCATAGGAAAGCAACATACGTGACTGGCCAACCAGGTCCAGGGCCATGTTGGCCAGGGCCATTTCCTCCTCCAGCATCGGCGCCTTGCCGACCCACTCCGAAAGGCGCTGCCCAAGCACTAATCCAGAGTCCCCCAGGCGTAGCAGGTAGGTGAACAGATCTTGTTGATCGCAAACCGCCATGGACCGACTCCTAGATGTTCTCTACGCCATCGGGTACGTCATAGAAGGTGGGGTGGCGATAAATCTTGTCTTCCGCCGGATCAAACAGGGATTCCTTGTCCGAGGGATCCGATGCGTGAATGAGACCGGACTCCACCACCCAGATGCTTACACCTTCCTGTCGCCTGCAATACAGGTCCCTGGCGTTTTGCATGGCCATCGCTGCATCGGCCGCATGCAGGCTCCCCACGTGGCGATGATTCAAACCGGTACGGGAGCGGATAAACACTTCCCAAAGAGGTAATTCACGTTCTGTCATCGGATATCCTCATGCTTTTCCGCGTGGGCAAGCAATGCCTGCCTGACCCAGGCACCCTCCTGGTGGGCAGTCTGTCTTGCACGCATGCGCTCGGCGTTACAGGGACCGTTACCCTCGAGTACCTGTTTGAATTCACTCCAATCGATGGGACCAAAATTCCAGTGCCCGGTTTGTTCATCAAGCTTCAGCTCGGGGTCCGGAAATTCCAGCCCCAGGAAGTGCCCCTGGGGCACCGTCACATCCACGAATTTCTGGCGCAATTCATCATTGGTGAAGCGCTTGATCTTCCAGCGCATCGACTGGGCTGTATGTGCTGAATCCGAATCGCTGGGCCCGAACATCATGAGTGAGGGCCACCACCAGCGCTCCAGCGCATCCTGTGCCATGCGCCGTTGCGCATCGGTTCCGCGAGCCATCACCGTCATGATTTCGTAGCCCTGGCGCTGGTGAAAACTCTCTTCCTTGCAAACCCTGACCATGGCTCTTGAATAGGGTCCGTAGGAGCATCTGCACAGGGGAATTTGATTCATGATGGCAGCACCGTCGACCAGCCAGCCGATGGCGCCGATATCCGCCCAATTCAGAGTGGGGTAATTAAAAATACTGGAGTATTTGGCCTTGCCACTGAGCAACTGGTCCACCATTTGTTGGCGCGACGTGCCCAGGGTTTCTGCGGCGCTGTACAAGTAGAGGCCGTGACCGGCTTCATCCTGGACCTTGGCCAGCAAAATTGCCTTGCGCTTGAGCGAAGGAGCGCGAGTGATCCAGTTGCCCTCGGGTAACATGCCCACGATTTCCGAGTGTGCATGCTGGGAAATCTGCCGCACCAGGGTGCGCCGGTAGGCGTCTGGCATCCAGTCCCTGGGCTCGATTTTTTCCTCCGCATCAATACGCGCCTGGAAGGCCTGCACCAGCTGTGCCTCCTCCTCCGGACCCGGCGTCCGCGTATCGGATTGATCAAGACCCTGCGTGTACATGCTGACTCCAACTACGGTTCTGGACTCGGGCTAATATGTCACACTAGCCGCTGACAGAGAACGGCCAATGTATCACTGCCAGCGGAAAAGCCGGCGCGCGGGAAACTCAAACGCGTTCCAGGATAAGGGCTATTCCCTGTCCCACACCTATACACATCGTGCACAGTGCATAGCGACCACCGCTACGCTGTAATTGGTAACTGGCCGTGGTGACCAGTCGCGCGCCGCTCATTCCCAGTGGATGTCCCAGGGCGATAGCGCCTCCGTTGGGGTTCACATGCGGCGCATCATCGGGCACTCCCAGTTCGCGCAGCACCGCCAGTCCCTGTGCTGCGAAGGCCTCGTTCAGCTCGATCACATCCATGTCTTCAATGTTCAACCCGGCCAGGGCCAACACCTTGCGCGTGGCAGGCACCGGTCCCATGCCCATGATCGCGGGCTCAACGCCGGCTGACGCCGATGCCACGATCCTGGCTCGTGGCACCAGACCAAAGGTCTGTATCGCCGACGGACTGGCCAACAGCAGCGCGCAGGCGCCATCGTTGACCCCCGACGCGTTACCGGCTGTCACCGTCCCGGGATTACGAAACGGAGTGGGAAGCCGGGCCAGGCTTGCCGCGCTCACATCGGGGCGAGGATGCTCGTCGCTGTCCACCAGCAACGGGTCCGCCTTGCGACGGGGTATTTCGACCGGAATGATTTCCTCTGCCAGGTAACCGGCCGCACGCGCGGCCTCGGCCTTTTGCTGGCTGCGCAAAGCGAAAGCATCCTGGTCCTCACGGCTTACTCCATAGCGCTCCGCTACGTTTTCAGCAGTCTCCGGCATGCTGTCGGTACCGTATGCCGCCTGCAGGCGCGGATTGATGAAACGCCAGCCGAGGGTCGTGTCGAACATCTCGGCGCTGCGCGAAAAAGCAGTCTCCGCTTTGCCCATCACAAAGGGCGCACGCGACATGGACTCGACCCCGCCGGCAATGATCAATTGCGCCTCTGCGAGGCGCAGTGCACGCGCCGCCATGGCTACCGCATCCATGCCTGATCCGCACAAGCGATTAACGGTCACCCCAGGCACCTGCACAGGCAGACCTGCAAGCAGGCTGGCCATACGCGCGACATTCCGATTGTCCTCGCCGGCCTGATTGGCGCAGCCGAAGTACACGTCGTCGACCTTGCTCCAGTCCACCGACGACGAGCGTGTCATGAGCGCCTTGATGGTCAACGCCGCCAGGTCGTCCGGACGCACTGCACTGAGCGCACCGCCAAAGCGTCCGATAGGGGTACGCAACGCGTCGCATACAAAGGCTTCTGTCATGTTGAATCTCCAGTAGCTTGGTCAAGCACCCTGGCAGAAAGAATTGCCACGGTGCCATGAAAATGGGCGACCTGTGCCTGGGCCGCATTGTCTATTTGAACACTGTAACTGCCCTTGCTGCGGCCCCGGTAGACCTCTTCGGCCCTCGCCCGAATGTGCTCCCCACAGCTCACGCGGCGCAGGTAGTCGATATGTACTGAGGAAGCCACGGCAACCTGGTCATGGCTATTGCTGGCATAAGCCATGGCGGTATCAGCAAGGGTAAACAACATACCGCCATGGCAGATGCCATGGCCGTTACACATATCCTGGCGCACCAGCATGCTCAGCACGGCATGGCCCGGACCGTATTCCAGCAGCTGGATATCCAGCGCCCGGGCTACCGAATCACGCCCGTACAAGGTCCGGATACAACGTTTGGCCAACTCATCCGTGTGCATATTCACTCGGTGAATTTCCTGCCGGCAAGCGCATGTCCGGCCAGCAGTGGCGTCAGCCGATAGCGGTCATCACCATAGGCGGCGTGAATATTCCTGACCACATTGGCCACACGCTGCAGGTCGATCCTCTCACCCCACTCCAGTGGCCCCAGGGGATAATTCACACCCAGCTTCATCGCGGTATCGAGGTCCACCGCAGAGCACAGCTGATGTGCTACCGCCATGGCTGCCTCATTCACCAGCAGGCACACGCTACGCATTACCAGCATGCCTGGCAGATCGGCAACCTCGCTCACCGATTTACCCAGGGCCTGAAAAAATCCTGCCGCCCGCGCCAGCGCATCGGCTTGGCCGTTTACGGTAGTCAGGGCAATGCGCGGTGTTTTCCGGTAATCCAACGCCAGGTCAAATAACACCAGCGGACTTTGCCCTTCCTCAGCCGCCCGGGTCGTCGCGCTGCGCCCGTCGCTCAAGGCAAGGTAAACACCGTCCACCACGAGGTAACCGGACCCTTCTGCCTGCCGCATATCCAGACCGGATTCACGCGCCAGATCCAGCAAAGCGCTCGCGGGCCCAAGATCGCCCACCACCCTTACCGATAGCGGCGCGGGCTTAGGCGCCATTTGCCGGGCCGATGGCGGCTTGCGTTCCGATGCATAAACGTAAAAGCCCTCGCCCGATTTTCGCCCCATGCGGCCAGCGTCCACCATTTCCTTTTGCAGCACCGAGGGACGATAACGGGAGTCCCCGAAGTAGGACTCGAACACTGAATTGGTCACGGCAAAATTCACGTCCAGGCCGATCAGGTCCATCAATTCGAACGGGCCCATGGGGAAGCCACCGCAGTCGCGATAGATTGCGTCCATGGTCTCTACTCCCGCCGCGCCTTCTTGCAGCAAATTCAAGGCCTCGGCATAAAAAGGCCTGGCTACCCGGTTAACGATAAAACCTGGCTGACTGCGGGCAAACACAGGCGACTTGCCCCAGGCGTTCATCAATCCGTGCAGACTTGCCGCGACCTCTGGCGCCGTACGCAAACCAGAAACCACTTCCACCAGGCGCATCACGGTCGCCGGATTGAAAAAATGCAGGCCCAACAAGCGCTCCGGGTTCTTCAGGGCCGCACCGATTGCCGTAATGGACAAGGAAGAAGTGTTGCTGGCCAGAATGGCGGAATCGCCACATAAACGTTCAAGCGACTGAAACAGACCCTGTTTGATCGCCAGGTTTTCGACCACCGCCTCGATCACGAGGCGACAGGGTTCGAGATCCCGCAGGCTATACATGACTGTGATGCGCGCCAGTATCGCGTCACGTTCATCGCTGGAAATTCGACCCCGGGTGACCCTTCGATCCATGCGCATAGACGCCTGCTCAAGCGCCGCGCTGGCCGCACCTTCTTTGGCGTCATATAACAATACCGGGTGTCCCGCCGCTGCGGCCACCTCAGCAATACTCATACCCATGGTGCCGGCACCCACGACACCAACGATGTCTTTCACCTCAAATATGGGTAGTTCAATTGCCATTGAATTTTGGTTCGCGCCTTTCGAGAAAGGCGGAAACGCCCTCTCTGAAGTCATTGGTTTCGCCTGCCAGGGCCTGCATATCCCGCTCCAGATCCAGTTGCTGATCCAGGCTGTTGCTGGAAGTATTCAGAAAACATTGCTTGATCAAGTGCATGGCCCTGGTCGGTTGGGTAGCGAGCTTTTCCGCCATCTGCCAGACGTGGGCTTCAAGCGCATCATCGTCAACACAGGACCAAATCATGCCCCATTGCTCGGCCTGTGCAGCACTCACGGGCTCCGCCAGCATCGCCAGGGCGGTTGCCCGGGCCTGGCCGACCAGCCTGGGAAGCACCCAGGAGCCACCGGCATCCGGCACCAGGCCAATTTTGGAGAACGCCTGGATGAACCGGGCGGAACGCGCGGCGACGACGATGTCGCAGGCAAGTGCGATATTCGCGCCTGCACCTGCAGCCACGCCATTCACGGCACAAATTACCGGCATGCGCAGCCCACGCAGACTTCGCACCAGCGGATTGTAGAAATTTTCCAGCGATCGACCCAGGTCGATCTTTTCATTCGGATCACCGGTGTTTCTTGCACCAAGATCCTGGCCGGCGCAAAAGCCGCGACCGGCACCTGTAAGAATAAGACAGCGCACCTTCGGGTCGGCATCCGCCGCCCTGATCGCAGCGATCAATTCACGGTGCATGTCTTCGTTAAAGCTGTTTAGTTTGTCAGGCCGATTGAGGGTGATACGCAAAACACCCGAACGGGCGTCAGTCATGATGTTGCTGGATTCGGACATTTTCCAGGTCTCAGAGTGAGGTTGAAGCTGGGATTCTAGTCTGTAGGCCGCAAAATTGCTCGGACGACGCATGTCGCCCGCTGCACCGGCGTCGTAGCAAACACCAAAATGGTTTAGCCCACTGCGTCGCAGGTGTCTGCATG
>JAPHSC010000188.1 GCA_026193125.1 Gammaproteobacteria bacterium | reverse complement strand
ATCTGTTCCGGAACGTTCTTGAATCGAATTTCCCTGGCCGTGTTCTTGGCCCAGTGTACCCATTCCAGCAACAAGGCCAGACCTGCGCTGTCCGCGCGGGTGACCCCGGAGAGGTCCACTTCGATCTCCGAATATGGATTGAATTTGATCATTGAATCAGCCAAAGCGTCAGTGGCTGTTTCAATTTCAAGATTGCCACTAACAGCGAATTGCCCGTTGCCCAAACTCGTGAATTCAAACGCCCTCAAGAGCCGTGCCCTTCGAGTTCCGGAGTCGTGCCCTCCAGCCGCGTGATAAATGCGTCCAGACCCTTGTCTGCAATTTCCGGCGAAAAATCCTCGCGGTAACTTCGCACGTAGGAGATGCCTTCCACCACTACGTCGATCACTTTCCACTCCCCGCCGACATCACGTAAAACATAGTCTACCGAGGCCTTGTCTCCCTTGGTCAGGATCACCGTGGTCTTGACCAGCGGGTATTTATCATCGGGCTTGCCAGCGTAGGGACTGACATCAACCTCGTCCCCGCGAAAATCAAGCAAATAACTCGCGTAGCTGTTTACCAGGTAGCGATAAAATACGTCGATGAATCGCCGTCGCTCAGTCTCGTCCGCAGTTCGCCAATACTTGCCCAGCACCCTCTGTGCAGCAAACACCGTGTCAAAACGTGGCAGGAAAATCCGGTCCACCACACCACGCAGCAACGCGGGGTCCTGCCGGTACTCATCGCGCTTGCCTTCCATTTCAGCCTGAAGTTCATTCATCGCCCCGGTGATAATGGTATCAGGGGAAACAAATTCAGCGGCGTTTACATAAACCGGGGCCATTAGCAGGACCAGCATGCATAGAAACATCTTCACAGATCACTTACTCCCTACACTGGAAAGGAACTTTCCGATCAGGTTCTCCAGCACAACCGCAGACTGGGTGAACTCAACTTCACTGCCATCCTGCAAAAACGCCTCCGAACCACCCGGAGTGAGTCCTACATATTGCCCACCTATCAAACCCGCGGTGAGAATGGCCGCTTCACTATCGTCGGGCAGCTTGTCGTATTGCGGGGCAATGGTCATTTTTACTACCGCATTGAGGCGCTCAGCATCAAAGGCTATTGCTGTGACGCGACCGATGGTTACGCCCGAGATCGTCACCGGTGCCCTGATTTTCAGATCGCC
This sequence comes from Gammaproteobacteria bacterium, assembly GCA_026193125.1. Classification (GTDB taxonomy): domain Bacteria; phylum Pseudomonadota; class Gammaproteobacteria; order Steroidobacterales; family BM003; genus CAKZML01. Next base: position 9,021 of record JAPHSC010000188.1, on the reverse strand, counting down.
CACATTTTCAAATCTTGCGCTGATATTGTAGCCCTTGTTCCCGATTTCCTGATTCAGACCCGTGGTCTGTGTAATCAGAAAGAACAACGCACCGAATCCCAGCAGCACGAACAGGCCGGTACCTACCTCAACAGCTCGCGTCTGTTTCATTGTCTATCTCGCTCCAATATTCCGGGGCCAGTTCTCGACAAACCAAGCCCGTTTGTAACATTTCAACGCTGAACGAATCATGAACGGCCTAGCCGATAAGTGCAGCGGTGAGCATGTAGTCCATTATCAACACGACAATGGCAGTGATAACAACTGTGCGGGTGGTAGCCCTGCCGACACCCTCGGCAGTAGGCACCGAGTTATAGCCTTCGAAAACCGCCAGCAAACTGGCGACAACCCCGAAAACTACGCTCTTGATGATACCCTGATTAATATCAGCCACGGCAACGTTGGCATACATCTGGGACCAGAAAGATCCCTCGTCCACACCCATGAACGAGACGCCCACCAGGTAGGCACCGAATATCGCCACCATGTTGAATATGGCCGCCAGGAACGGCATCGAAATTACGCCCCCCAGGAAACGCGGAATAACCACCCGCCGTATCGGGTCCACGGCCATCATTTCCATAGCTGCCAACTGATCCGTGGCCCGCATCAGTCCAATTTCCGAGGCCAGCGCAGTACCGGCCCTGCCGGCGAACAACAGTGCCGTCAGCACCGGCCCAAGTTCCTTGACCAGGGACAGTGCCGCAAACGTACCCAGCGCTTCCTCGGCGCCAAATCGCTGCAGCGTATCAAATCCCTGCAAACCCAGGACCATACCCACGAACAAACCACAGGTAAGAATGATGGTCAGGGACATGGCGCCGGAATTGTATACCTGGCGCATGACCAGCTGTGGGCGCCTTACCAGTGTACGCGGCGAATAAACCAAAAGGCTTACAAAGAACAGACCTAGCTGACCAAGACCCTGCAGGAAGGTCACCAGCGTCTGCACAGCATCCGTTAAAAAGTCTTTCATTCCGACGACCCACCGAGCAATTGCTCTGAGTAGTCCGGCCCAGGATAATGGAACGGTACCGGGCCATCCGCCATGCCGGTCATAAATTGTTGCACAATGGGATTGGCATTCTCGCGCAACTCGTCTGGCTTGCCAGAAGCAATGACCTTGCCGTTGGAAATAAGGTAGCTGCAGTCAGCAATTGAGGCTATCTCCTGCACATCATGAGAAACCACGATAGTGGTGATGTTCAAGGCGTCGTTAAGGCGCTTGATCAAACGCAGGATGACGCCCATGGAAATAGGATCGAGTCCACCGAGTGGCTCATCATATATAATGATTTCCGGATCCGTGGCCATGGCCCTTGCCATGGCAACCCGACGTGCCATTCCCCCGGAAAGCGCTGAAGGCATCATGCGCCAGGTACCACGTAATCCAACTGCGTGAAGCTTGGTCAGTACAATATGACGGATCAGCCGCTCAGGCAGGTTTGTATGCTCGCGCAATGGAAAGGCTACATTCTCGAACACATCCAGATCAGTCAACAAGGCGCCATTTTGAAACAACATGCCCATCTTGCGGCGCATGGCGTATAACTCTGTCCGGCTCATACTATGGACATCCTTGCCTTCCACAAGAATTTGGCCTCGATCAGGCGTTAGTTGCCCCGTCATCAATCTCAGTAAGGTAGTCTTGCCGGTGCCACTAGGTCCCATAACAGCCGTGATCTTGCCGCGCGGAATCCGAATATTCAGCCCGTCAAAAATTCGTGTAGCTCCTCGAGTAAAGGCTACGTCTTGAATCTCGACAATGGCTTTGTCCGGCTCGCCAACCTTGCTCTCGGTGCAGGACGGCGAATCACGTTCGGGCACTTCATGCCTGGGTTCACTCATGGGCGCCGCCGCAGGAAATACCGAGGCCAGGAGCAAGCATAAAAGCCCGCCTGGTATACGCGCCAGTCAGCTTGGATCCAGCCATAGCAGTTTCCATTTTGATCTCCCCTGCCCTGCATACCTGGCCCGGCCCCAACCGGGCAGGCTTGCGAAACAAACGAGGATGATAGCAAATCAGTGCCCGGCCAACCCAAATCATTGCAACTGCATCTTTCACAAAAGGCAAAATGGTACTAAAATGGTCCTCTTTTAAGCGAGTGACCCAGGCATGCTGAGAATGAGCCGTCTTACAGACTACGGCACGGTGGTGCTGGCCTGCATGGCCAGGAACCCGGATACCCTGTATTCGGCTCCAGATGTGGCGTCGCTGGTAGGGCTGGCTCCCACCACGGTAAGCAAGCTGCTAAAGGTGATGGCCCGGGCCGGCCTGGTCAGCTCGGTACGCGGTGCCCAGGGGGGATATGTCCTGGCCCGTGATCCCGGCAGCATTACTGCCGCCCAGATCATCGACGCCCTGGAGGGTCCCGTCGCCCTGACCGAGTGCAGCACAGACGATGGACAGTGTGAGTTTGAAAAAGTCTGCAATGTTGGCGGCGCCTGGCAAAAGATAAACGTAACCATCCGCCGGGCTCTGGAGGACATCACGCTTGAACAATTGCAGAGCCCCGGTCTTCGGCCTCTGCCCAGGATTGCCTTGAAGGGCACGCTGCCTGACACGAGCAAACTGCATAATTTTACCGAGAACTGAAGATGGCATCAGATAACCCTGAATTTGAACAACTGGTAAACCGCGGCTACGCGCACGGTTTTGTTACCGATATTGACTCGGATACCATTCCTCCCGGTCTGAATGAAGACGTAATTCGCATGATTTCGGCGAAAAAGAAGGAGCCGGAATTCCTGCTCAACTGGCGATTAAGAGCCTATGAGCACTGGTTGACGATGAAAGAGCCCAACTGGGCTCACTTGCATCACACGCCGATTGACTACCAGGCGATTTCCTATTTCTCGGCACCCAAATCCCGGGATGATGCACCCAAAAGCCTGGATGAAGTGGATCCCAAACTGCTGGAGACATATGAAAAGCTTGGCATCCCGCTGCACGAGCGCGCCCGCCTGGCGGGAGTGGCAGTGGATGCGGTGTTCGACAGCGTGTCGGTAGCCACGACGTTCAAGGGCAAGCTGGCAAAAGCAGGGGTTATATTTTGTTCCTTTTCGGAAGCGGTGCAATTGCATCCTGAACTCATAGAGCGCTACCTCGGAAAAGTGGTTCCATACACCGACAATTATTTCGCCACCCTGAATTCTGCAGTATTTACCGACGGTTCCTTTGTTTTTATACCCAAGGGTGTGCGCTGCCCGCTTGAGCTATCGACCTATTTCCGAATTAACGCCGCCAACACCGGCCAGTTCGAACGCACCCTGATCGTGGCAGAGGAAGGCAGTCACGTGAGCTACCTTGAAGGCTGCACCGCACCCATGCGTGACGAGAACCAGCTGCATGCAGCGGTGGTTGAGTTGATCGCGATGGATGACGCGGAAATTAAATACTCCACAGTCCAGAATTGGTACCCGGGGGATGAGGAAGGCCGGGGGGGTATTTACAATTTTGTCACCAAGCGCGGTGATTGCGCGGGGCGAAATTCCAAGATCTCCTGGACCCAGGTGGAAACCGGGTCCGCAATCACCTGGAAATACCCGAGCTGCATACTCAGGGGTGACAATTCCGTGGGGGAGTTCTACTCGGTTGCGGTCACCAATAACATGCAACAGGCGGATACCGGCACCAAGATGGTGCACATCGGGAAGAATACCAGCAGTACCATCGTGTCCAAGGGTATCAGTGCCGGCCGCGCGCAGAGTTCCTACCGTGGACTGGTGCAGGTCATGGCCGGCGCCGAGGGCGCGCGCAATCACACCCAATGTGATTCCCTGCTCATGGGTGACAAGTGCGGGGCCCACACATTCCCCTATATAGAAGTGAAAAACCCGAGCGCACGCGTGGAACACGAGGCTACCACCTCCAAGATCGGCGAGGATCAGCTGTTTTACTGCCGCCAGCGCGGGATTTCCGAAGAGGATGCCGTCAACATGATCGTTAACGGTTTTTGCAAAGAGGTCTTCAAGGAGCTCCCCATGGAATTTGCCGTTGAGGCCCAGAACCTGCTTTGCGTAAGCCTTGAAGGCGCGGTCGGATAAGGCGTTCAGAAAATGACTGGAAGATCAAAATGCTGAAGATAGACAACTTACATGCCCGGGTAGAAGGGCGCGAGATTCTCAAAGGCCTGTCACTGACGATCGGCGAGGGCGAGGTTCATGCCATCATGGGCCCCAACGGCTCGGGCAAGAGCACCCTCGTACAGGTACTGGCCGGACGCGACGACTACCAGGTGACCAGTGGCTCGGTGACCTTCCTGGGCAAGAATTTGCTGGACCTGGCGCCAGAAGAAAGAGCCCACGAGGGGCTGTTCCTGGCCTTTCAATATCCGGTGGAAATTCCGGGCGTCAACAACACCTACCTGCTTAAAGCGGCCCTGAACTCGATGCGCAAGCACCGCGGCGAGTCCGATCTGGATGCGGTGGAGTTCCTGGCCCTGATTCGCGACAAGATGAAACTGATGGAAATGGACGCAAGCTTCTTGAATCGCGGCGTCAACGAGGGTTTCTCCGGTGGCGAAAAGAAACGCAATGAGATTCTCCAGATGGCAGTGCTGGAACCTCGCCTGGCGCTGCTGGACGAAACCGATTCAGGCCTGGATATCGACGCCCTGAAGGTTGTGGCCAATGGCGTGAACAGCTTGCGCAGTGCCGATCGCAGCATTGTGATGGTCACCCACTACCAGCGCTTGCTGGATTACATAGAGCCTGACTTCGTGCACGTTCTCTCGGCGGGCAGAATCATCCGCTCTGGAGACAAGAGCCTGGCCCTGGAATTGGAGCGCAGGGGCTATGACTGGGTGCTGAAGGAGGCATTGGAGGAATCGCAGGCATGAGTACAAAGCCCGCCGAGGCCCTGCAGGGCTTGCGCCAGGCGTTCGCTGACAGCGCCCCCGCTGACCCGGTCTTGCGCAAACAGCGTGAACGGGCGCTTGAGCGCTTCATGATGCACGGGTTTCCGGGCACGCGTGAAGAAGCCTGGCGCTACACCAACCTGCGTAATCTCACCCGTCGCGTGTTCGTCACGGCCGGGGATGGCGCCATATCATCGGATCAGCTCAATGCCTGCCGTATCCCGGATTTGCAGGGCCACCTCCTGGTATTTCTCGACGGCCGGTTACAACACCAGCTGAGCGACCAGAATTTGCCGGCGGGCTTGCGGCTCAGTCATTTGGAGGCGCAAGACAGTGAGGACTCGGGTCAAACCTTGCCGGCCTTCAGCAACCTGAACACTGCGTTCAACCAGGATGCCCGCTTATTGCAGATTGATGCAAACACAAGCGTGGAAAAGCCGCTCTACCTGTTGTTTGTGAGCGGTCAAAATGAACAGCCCACCATGCTTCACCCGAGGCTGGAGATATCAGCCGGAACCAATTCGCGGATCAATCTGGTCGAACATCATTTATCGCTTGCCCAGGATGAGAACCTGGTTAACAGCCTGATCGACATAAACCTGGCTGCCGGCGCCAGAATGAACCACACGCGCATCCAGGATGCCAGCAAGAAGTCCTTCCAGATTTGTCGAGTGAACGTCGACCAGGCACGCGACTCCCACTACACGCACGACCATATCTGCCTGGGCTCGGCACTTGCCCGTATGGATATTCACGTTAGTCTGAGTGAGCCGGGTGCCGAGGTTGAACTGCACGGTTTAATGCTCGGCCAGGGTCGGCAGCATATGGATACACATACTCAGGTAGATCACATTGCCCCACTCACCCAGAGTCGGGAAACCTATCGCTGCGTACTGGACGGCAAGTCCCGAGGGGTTTTCAACGGCAAGGTGGTGGTGCATCGGGATGCCCAGAAAATCGAGGCCCACCAGGCCAGTAACAATCTGCTGCTATCCGATCAAGCCGAGATAGATACCAAGCCGGAGCTGGAAATCTATGCGGATGACGTAAAGTGCAGCCACGGCGCCACGGTGGGCCAGCTGGATAAAAACGCCCTGTTTTACCTGCTATCCCGGGGCATCGAACGGACCATGGCGCGCAGCCTGCTGGTATTCGCCTTCGCTGACGAGATAGTGGCAGGTATAGGCGAACCATCCATTCGTCATGCCATGGAAAAACGTATCGTCAGTCAGTTACCGGACGGCGATCGCCTGCGGGAGTTCGTATGACCCTGTCCCCCAACCCCCAACCATCCGTGAATCAAGGTGAAGCCTGGGCGGAAGCAATTCGAGGCGAGTTTCCAATTCTCGACCAACAGGTACATGGCAAGCCGCTGGTGTTCCTGGACAGCGCCGCCTCTTCCCAGCGCCCGCGCAGTGTTATCGATGCGGTGACCTGGTACGAGGAACATGACCATGCCAATGTGCACCGTGGCGTGCACACCCTCAGCCAACGGGCGACCGACGCTTTCGAGGGTGCCCGGGAAAAGGTGCGCAATTTCATCAACGCCGAATCTGCTAGCGAAATCGTCTTCGTGAGCGGTACTACCGGTGGTATTAACCTGGTGGCCAGCAGCTTTGGTCAGAAATTTATTGCACAGGGCGATGAGATCATCATCAGCCATATGGAGCACCACGCCAATATCGTTCCGTGGCAACTGTTGCGTGAACGCACGGGCGCGGTCCTGCGGGTGATTCCGATGAATCAGGCGGGTGAACTGGATTACCAGGCCTACCTGGACATGCTGGGTCCACGCACCCGTATCGTGGCGCTGAGCCACGTCTCCAATGCACTGGGCACGATCAACCCGGTCAAGCAGTACGTGGCTGCCGCGAAGAATATGGGCATTCCCGTGTTGCTGGACGGTGCGCAGGCCGTTCCGCATATGCCTGTGGATGTGCGAGAACTTGAGTGTGATTTTTATGTTTTCTCCAGTCACAAGATGTATGGACCCACGGGAGTCGGCGTTCTTTACGGACGCCAGCAATTGCTGGATCAACTACCGCCCTACCAGGGAGGTGGCGACATGATTCTTGCCGTCAGTTTTGACAAAAACGTCTACAACGAGCTGCCTTATCGACTGGAAGCAGGCACCCCGAACATTTCGGGAGTCGTGGGTCTTGGTGCAGCCATAGATTTCCTGCAGGGAATCGGCATGCCCGCCATCGAAAAACGGGAGCAGGACTTGCTCGCCTATGCCACCACTGCCCTGCTGGATATTCCCGAGTTGCGCATCATTGGCACCGCAGCGCACAAGGCTGGTGTGCTGTCATTCGTCATGGGCAGGGCCCATCCCCACGATATCGGGACTATCCTGGACAACCAGGGAGTCGCGGTTCGCACGGGACACCATTGCGCCATGCCAGTCATGGACTTTTTCAAGCTGCCTGCTACCGCCAGGGCCTCACTTGGAGTTTACAATACCCGCGCCGATATAGACCGGCTGGTTGAGGGCTTGCAGCACGTTCGGGAGGTACTTGGATAATGGACCTGAAAGATCTTTATCAGGACATTATTGTCGATCACAACAAGAGCCCTCGGAATTTTCGCGTCATCAGTCCGGCGGATCTGGAGGCCCAGGGTTACAACCCGCTTTGTGGTGACAAGCTGGCCGTATTCGTGAATATCAGGGATGGGCATATCGATGACCTGGCATTCCAGGGTTCAGGCTGCGCGATTTCCGTGGCTTCCGCCTCCCTGATGACCGAAGCACTCAAGGGTAAATCCGAGGCCCAGGCGCGGGAACTGTACGAACAGGTTCATGCAATGCTCACTGGCGCTGACACTGACCAGGATCCTCTGGAGCTTGGCAAGCTTGCAGCCCTGGCCGGTGTACGGGACTATCCCTCGCGGGTGAAATGCGCCAGCCTGTGCTGGCATACCTTGATTGCGGCGCTGGACAAGCAGGCCGTCCCAGTGACAACGGAGTAAGCATGTTCGGGCACAGTAATGAACCGGTCACCTTTGCACGAGACTGCCGCGCAGTAATTATCCCCGCGGGTGATGAAGCCACTTTGAAAGCCGGCACCCATGGCTTTATCACGCAAGCCCTGGGTGGCAGCTTCACCGTATACGTTGAAGGCAATCTGTTCCGCGTGGCAGGAGTCGACGCTGACGCCCTGGGCAAGGAACCGGTGCGGCCCCCAAAGCTGGCCGATGATGCCTCGGACGAGGATGTCGAGGCACTGGCCTGGGAGCAAATGAAGACCTGCTTCGATCCGGAGATACCGGTCAATATCGTGGACCTGGGACTAATCTATTCCTGCACCCTGGAACGCACCGAAAGCGGTAATCGACACGCGTCCATTACCATGACCCTGACCGCGCCCGGTTGTGGCATGGGAGACATCCTGGTGCAGGACGTGAAAGAAAAAGTCGAATTGATTCCAACCATCGAATCCACCACCGTGGAACTGGTGTTTGACCCTCCCTGGAACCAGAGCATGATGTCCGACGCAGCACGGCTACAGACTGGTCTGATGTAGGTGGAGCAGGCAATTATGGCGCTGCAATGGGTGGATGTAACGAGTGAGGGAGAACTGGCTCCGGGTGAGTTTCAGGTCCTGGAGTTGGATGAAATCGTGGTTGCTGTTTTCAATCTGGAGGGCGTGTACTACGCCATTGAAGATATCTGCACCCATGACAGCGAAGAATTAACAGGTGGGCCGATAGACGGCGATCAGATTATTTGCCCCCGTCACGGTGCGCGTTTTTGCATTCGTACGGGAAAGGCCCTGAGTGCTCCTGCCTACGAACCGGTCAGGACTTTTGCGACCCGGGTGCAGGATGGCATGGTCCAAGTCCAGCTGGACACTGAGTAAGCCATTGTCATGAAACACATTTTGCTGTCCAGCTTGATACTTCTAGTGGCCCTGCCCTTGCTGGCGGAACCGGAATCCCTGGTCGAAGCCGAGGTACAGGCAGAAGCCGAGGTACAGGCAGAAGCCGAGGTACAGGCAGAAGCCGAGGTACAGGCAGAAACCGAGGTACAGGCAGAAACCGAGTCACCGGCGGAGAACGGGCAACTGTATGCCAAAGAGCAGTACCTGATTTCGACAGTCGCAAATTCAGGTCTGACTTTTGT
>JAPHSC010000194.1 GCA_026193125.1 Gammaproteobacteria bacterium | reverse complement strand
CGGTTCCCGTGGTGACGTACGTTTACCCATCGGGATCGCGGGCAGCCAGCGCCGGCACCTATATGCTGTACGCCAGTCATGTGGCGGCCATGGCCCCGGCCACCAACCTCGGCGCGGCCACGCCGGTGTCCCTCATACCCAGCCCGGACGGGGCCCCGGACAAGGGCGAAGGTTCGGCGGGCGAGGAGGCAACGCAGAAAAGCCCCGCCCTTCCCGGCTCCGCCATGGAACGCAAGGTCATTAATGACGCAACAGCCTATATACGCGGTCTGGCCGAATTGCGAGGTCGCAACGCCGCATGGGCCGAACAGGCCGTGCGGGAGGCGGTCAGCCTGTCGGCCGAAAGTGCGCTGGAACAGAAGGTGATCGACATCGTGGCCACGGATATTCCGGACCTGTTGGCGCAACTGGATGGACGCATCATCATCACCCAAACAGGTGAACACCAGTTGGCCACGCAAGGGATTGCCGTGCAACGGATCGAAGCCGATTGGCGGACCCGGGTTCTGAGTGTGATCACGAACCCGACCGTAGCTTATTTGCTGCTCCTGGTAGGTATTTACGGTCTGATATTCGAAGGTTACAACCCGGGCGCTATCCTGCCCGGGGTGGTGGGTGCCATCTGCCTGCTGCTTGCCGCCTTCGCCTTGCAGGTCCTGCCCGTCAATTACGCCGGGCTGGCGCTAATTGCCCTCGGGATAGGGCTGATGATCGCAGAGGTTTTTGCGCCCAGCTTCGGCGCGCTTGGCATTGGAGGGGTAGTCGCCTTTGTCATCGGCAGTGTCATTTTGATTGACTCGGACGTACCCGGATTCCAGGTCTCCCGCACACTGATCGGAGCGGTGGCCACCGTAGGTGCAGGCCTGTTGTTTGGCCTGATTGCAGTGGCCGTGAAGGCACGCAAGGCACCGGTGGTCAGCGGCAGGGAACAGATGCTGGGCGCAATTGCACTGGCGCGGGAAGACTTTCAGCACGAAGGCGAGGTGCGAATTCAGAGCGAAGACTGGACCGCCCGCTGCCCGACCCCGGTCAACCGGGGTGACAGGCTGCGGGTGACAGGAATGGACGGACTCACCTTGCTGGTTGAGCCGGAAGACAACGGAGGACAACAAGCATGATCAATTTCTCGTTAATTATCCTGTTCGCCGTGCTGGCGATCTTGTTTAGCGCGATCCGTATACTCAAGGAATACCAGCGCGGTGTGGTTTTCCAGCTTGGCCGGTTTCACAAGGTCAAGGGGCCAGGCCTGGTGCTGGTCATTCCAGTGATCCAGACCATGACCCGGGTAGACCTGCGGGTAGTGGTTATGGACGTGCCCACCCAGGATGTCATTTCACGTGACAACGTCTCGGTCAAGGTTAATGCCGTTGTGTATTTCCGCGTAATAGATCCGGAGAAGTCGATTATCCAGGTGGAAAACTACTTCGAAGCCACCAGTCAGTTGTCACAGACCACGCTGCGCTCGGTACTGGGACAGCACGAACTGGACGAGATGCTCTCCCAACGGGATCAACTCAATCACGATATACAACGCATCCTGGATGAGAGATCGGACGCCTGGGGCATCAAGGTTTCCAACGTGGAAATCAAGCATATAGACCTGGACGAGAGCATGATTCGAGCGATAGCCAAGCAGGCCGAGGCGGAAAGAACCCGGCGGGCAAAGGTCATTCATGCCGAGGGTGAAAAGCAGGCTGCTCACCAATTAGTGGACGCTGCGAAAACCCTGGGTGGCGACAGCAAGGCCTTGCAGTTGAGATATCTGCAGACCCTGACGGAGATTGCCGGCGAGAGAAGTTCCATCATCGTTTTCCCGCTGCCCATAGACATCCTTGAGGGTTTGTCGAACAGGCTGGTAAGGAAGCAGGATTGAGGACTCGAAGAGCTCGAGCCCCGGCGCCCCGACTAAAGCAGATTCTTGAGTACGAAATCTCTATCGGCCGCTTGCTGGTGGGTGGGATAACGGCATGCAGCGAGCAGTTTCCTGCCCACCATGTGATCGCCCGGGCTGTTGACCGACTCCACGGCGAGCAACTGGTCGCCATGAAAGCAGAACAGGGAAAATTTCCCTGTCTCGGGCTCACCACGCATCACCACCTGGTCGAAACCTTCGGACAGGCCGACCATTTGTAACTTGTATTCGAATTGGTCGGACCAGAACCAGGGGGGCTGGTTATAGGCCAACTTCTGGCCCATCAGGTTGGCTGCGGCAGTCCTGGCCTGCTCCACTGCGTTATGCACCGATTCAAGGCGCAGGCGTCTGCCCAATAGGGCATTGGGGTGGTTAGTACAATCGCCCAGGGCAACAATCCGGTCATCGGAGGTCTGGGTAAATTCATTCACCAGGATGCCATTGTCACAGGCCAGCCCCGCGCGCGCAGCCAACTCCTGGTTTGGCAAAACACCTATTCCGACGAGCACCACCTCGGCGGCAATCTCCCGCCCATCGGTCAGTCGCACCGCGTCTACCCTTTGCTCTGTTCCCAGTAACTCCTCAACACCGGCATTCAGCAACACTCTCACGCCCCTGGCCGTGTGGGTAGCCAGGAAAAACTCAGACAGATCGGGTGAAACCGCCCTTGCCATCAGCCTGTCCATCGCCTCCACCACGGTGACATTCTTTCCCAGGGCCCGGGCTGAGGCGGCGACTTCCAAACCAATGAAGCCACCGCCAATGACGCAGACTTCCTGTTTGTCGATCCAGTCCTCCCGCAGGCGGCGCGCGTCGTCGATACCGCGTAAATAGTGAACGCCGTCCAGTGTCGCCCCGGGGACAGCCAATTTACGCACCCGGGCGCCGGTCGCGATGGCCAGTCTGTCATAGGGCAATAATTCCCCGGTACACAGTTCCACGCGTGCTGCGTCCCTGTCCAGGGCAACGGCGCGGCAGGACAAGCGGGTGTCAATCTGGTGCCGGGTATAGAAATCTTCGGGTCGGAACGCCAGTCTTTCCTGGCTCATTTCACCGCTCAGGAATTTCTTGGACAGAGGTGGCCGTTGATAAGGCAGCCAGGATTCCTCGCCGACCAGTGTGAGGGAATCCTCGCAACCGGCGCGGCGCAGTGAATCAAGCAACTGCCCCGCCCCATGGCCGGCACCGATAACCAGGATCTTTTGCACTAAATGGCCTCGTTGGCTAACCGCTACAGCTGCGTTTCAGGTAGGGTCACCACCAAGCCATCCAGCGCATCAGTGACTTCCACCTGGCAGGCCAGTCGGCTATTGGGCCCGGCCTGGCTGGAGGCAAATTCAAGCATTTCGCTTTCCAGGTCCCCGCGTACCGGTAGTTTGTCCAGCCAGCGCGAATCAATATAGCAGTGACAGGTCGCGCAACTGCAGCAACCACCACATTCTCCGATGATACCGTCCACGGCGTTATTGATCGCCGCCTCCATAACGGTAGTACCCTCTTCCACATCAAGGGTGTGGATTTCGCCGGTGTGCGCAATCAGGGTAATCGTTGGCACGTTGTCGCCTCTCGAAAAAATCTTGCCGACTTGCATAAGCTGGCCATTCGGGCATTGTCTTTCTTTGCCTGGGGTCTTGTCGAGCCCCTAACCTGCCTGGCCAGTCAGCTTGCGCTTGTCCAGGCCGATTGAGCGGGCAATGATTTCGCGCATGATCTCTGAACTGCCGGCATAGATACGGGATACGCGGGCATCCGTAAACATGCGGGAGATACGGTAGTCTGACATGTAGCCGGCGCCCCCATGCAGTTGCACGCACTCGTCCATAACCTGTCCTTCCAGTTCACTGGCGAGCAATTTGACCTTGGCGGCCTCTTCCGCAGTGAGCTTGCCCTGATTGTGTTGAAGCACGCACTGGTCAACGTAGACTTGTATGCAATCAATACGCGCGCGCATGTCGGCAAGCTTGAACCGGGTGTTCTGAAAGGCACCTATCGGTTGACCGAAAGCCATGCGCTCCTTGACGTAGTCCAGGGTGAGCCCGAACGCCGCCTCGGCGTGGGCCACGGTACCGCAGGCATTGATCAGACGCTCCTCAGCCAGGAATTGCATGAGGTAATAAAAGCCCTTGGTCGGATCCCCGAGCACATTTTCCTTTGGAATCTTAACGTTTGCGAAAAACAGTTCGGCCGTATCCTGG
>JAPHSC010000265.1 GCA_026193125.1 Gammaproteobacteria bacterium | reverse complement strand
GTCCGCGGTTTTCCAAATACCTGGTTTTCAACAATGGTGCTGCTTTGAACCTGCATGTATCCGTTGGACATATACAGACCGCCCCCTCGCCAGTATCCGATATCCAACAGATCAAACAGGAAAGGCGGAAGGGCCGGTGGTTCCACAAGATTCCGTGCAAGGGTGCTGTGCTCAACAAGAATTCTCGTGGATAGCCCTATCCCGCCCCCATCCGAATACACCCCGCCACCGTAGGCAAAAAGTCCGGTAATTCGGTTTTCTGTAATCGCTGAATTTCTGATCGAAGAAACATTGGCTCCGGTGTGACGCCCACCAACGGAAAAAACGCCTCCTCCGGCCGCGCCTCCCCCGTAAACTGTATTGCCGCTGACAATACAATTATCTATCCTGACGGTATCTGCGTAGACTCCGCCGCCATAAGATCCCCCGTCACGCGACGTATCTGTATCGTCACCAACCGTATGGTTATCGTAAATGACACAGTCGGTTAGGGTCGCAACTCCCCAGACGGCGAGTCCCGCGCCTCTTGCCAGCGTAGAAGTCTGATTATCATCCGGATGCTGGCCGACATCCGCGGCCACGTCGAAAACACTGTTGCCACCCGTGATCGCAACATTTGTCAGTGTAAGGTTACCGGACACTGCCAGAACTCTTGCGGCATCTGTACCGTCCCATTTAACTGTGATGCCATCTGGAAGAGTCGATGCATCGATGACGACGTTCTTGTCGGCGAAAAGAGCGGATTTTCCGTAATCCCGGTCGAAATAACCAACCAGGTAGGAGATATTGTTTGCATCGTCAAAGCCCATTACCTCGCCGATGAGAACCGTGTGTTCCTCACCGACGAAGAGCAGGTTGATCGTGCCGGCGTTGAGGGTTTGATCGAAAGTAATTCGCTGACCAGATGCAGCGGACGCCAGGGCAGAGCGAAGCGTTACCGTGCCGGCCGAAGGCGACGCCTCGTCCAGCAGGCTATTGACGACAATGGCAGGTAAGGAAGAACCTCCGCTATCGCTACCCCCGCCACCGCAACCGGAAAGCCCTGTCAGCAGCACCAGGCACAACAGTGCAATTGCCGTGTTACGGAAGGTACTCCTGCCAGTAGACCATTGCCTTCTCATTGCAGACCTCCAGTAAAATCGGACCTGCCTCGAACAACGAGTCCGGCTGTTAAATGAGAGTCTGTGCTCATTGTTGCGTAGCCGATGCCGGCCTGACAAGCAGATAGGTCAATTGCAATGGGTCCGGGTGAATTGCTCAACCGGGTCTTTCTGTCAACGCTTCAGTCGTCGCAGAACAAAGCCCTCAAGCGTATTGATTGCCGCAACATCGCCCCGGTGTTTAAGCAGCGAGACATGAGTATCTTCAAGGTCAGGCAGAATTCTGGCGCCGATAGCCTGCAACTCTCGGGGTATCATGGTTTGAGGCATGACGGTCACGCCCATGCCGGCTTTGACGGCGGCAACCGCCCCCGCATAGCTTGGACTGGAAAGAACCAGCCGCCAACTTCGCCCGGCATTATCGAGCGCCTTAATTGCCGAACTGCGATAAACACAGGGTTGTGGAGCCAACACTAGCGGGACAGGCATGGCTGGTTCGACAACGTTGGGGTCGCCGACCCATCTGAGTGGCTCCGACCAGACGTCGAGACCGTTAGGAAAGTCCTCGGGCCGGTTCATTTTGACCAGAACCAGGTCAAACGCCTTCTGCTGAAATCGTTCGAACAGGTTTAGCGTCAGATCGCACTCGATCCTGAGCAAAATACGCGGATGGATACGGGCGAAATCAGCAAGGACTTCCGAAAGGAAGACGCTGGCAAAATTTTCCGGCAGACCGAACCGGACTTCTCCTTCGAGCTCCGGTTGTCGGAACCGGTCGACCATTTCGCTGTGTAACGCATAGATTTTGCGCGCATAGCCGAGAAGGATCTCGCCTTCGGGCGTCACAGTGATCGACTTGCCCCTTATCAACAGCGGTTTCCCGAGAAGTCCTTCCAGTTTGGCCATTTGCTGGCTTACCGCTGATTGCGTGCGGCCAATGCGATCGGCGGCTTTTGTGAAACTGCCGGTTTCCGCCACCGCGATGAAACTTTGAAGAGCGATAAAGTCTGCCATGATTAACCTTTCTAATGAGAGAGATTAGAATTATTCGCTACGCTTATCGTTAGGTATCTTATAGGATTGCCGCACTGAATTAAATAGTCTAATACCTGGGAGGGTAGGGTTGTGGCCCTCGAATTCGGTACCAACTTGCTCAATTTCGACCCGCTCGCGATCATTATGATCGCCCTGGTCGGTTTTATCGGTTTAACGGTAGCGAGCTTCGCCGCCCGCTACATGAAGGGCGACCGACAATATCGCAGCTTTTTCGTCTTGCTCGCATCGCTGGTGGCTGCGATTGCAGTGATGGTCGCCGCCAACCACCTGTTGCTGCTGCTCGCCGCCTGGGGAGCTTCCAACGCGCTGCTGGTTCGAATGATGATTCACAAGGCCAGCTGGCCGGCTGCCAGGGCCTCGGGTGTCCTGGCAGGGCGTACCCTGTTGCTTGGGTTTGTCGCAATCGCTGGCGCCTTTGCGCTGTTGTACGCGGCAACTGGCCAAACTTCGATTTCGGCGATTATTCGCCACCCAACCGCCTCACCGCTGATGTTGCCGGCGCTGCTGCTATTGCTGGTTGGTGCGATGACGCAATCGGCACTGTGGCCATTTCATCGATGGCTCACCAGTTCGCTCAATTCTCCGACACCGGTGTCCGCAATCATGCATGCCGGCCTGGTCAACGGCGGCGGTTTCCTGTTGGCGCGCTTCGCCCCGCTGTACCTGGACAGGCCAGCGCTGCTAACCCTGGTTTTCGCACTGGGCCTGGTGACCGCTTTCGCCGGCACATTGTTTAAATTAATGCAGAATGATGTGAAGCGCATGCTGGCGTGTTCGACCATGGGCCAGATGGGCTTCATGGTTGCCCAAACCGGGCTTGGTCTGTTTCCGGCGGCGATCGCCCACCTGGTCTGGCACGGTCTGTTCAAGGCTTATCTCTTTCTCGCCTCTGGTGGAGCCGCTCAGGAAAAGCGGCTGGATCTTCACTATCCGCCCAGCGCGCTGTCTTTTGGCGGTGCGCTGCTATGCGGGATCGTCGGTAGCTACGGGTTTTCCCTGGCCAGCGAGAGGGTTTGGCTAGCGAGCGACACGACACTGCTGCTGGTTATTCTGGCCGGAATAGCCGGAACCCAGTTTGCCCTCCCCATGCTGCGCGAGCGGGTTTGGACGCGGCTGCCTATGGCTGTTGTGGCGACAGGCGTGATGGGGCTTGCCTACGGTTTGAGCGTCCATTTGATCGAGGCGGCCGTGACTCCGTTGGGGATTATGCAGCCGCAACCTTTGAACGCGATCTATCTGATTGGACTGCTCATGTTGATCGCTGCCTGGCTCGGCATCCTCTTTTTCCGCCGCCCGGAGAGTGTTTCAGCCATGCCTGACTGGGTGCTGAAGCTCTACGTCCGCTCACTCAACGCCGGTCAACCGCACCCTGACACCGTGACGGCGCATCGCAACCACTATGCCTATCGCTGAGGACAGAATGAGAACCGCCCTGAAAACAGTCGATGTACAGATCACAGTGCCGTGTTCCGAAAGCAACCCCATAGGACAGGCGGTTGCGGAGAGTTGGAAGATCATTGCACCGTTTTGGCCGCTTCAGAATCTGGTGGCGGCCAATCCCTTGCGAGGGTTAGAACATTTACCGATCGAAGAGGCTCTTGCCGAGGGAGCGGCCTGGTTTGAACAAAGATCAATGCCGAAGCCCATGCTGGCGATCAACCGGGAGAGCATCAAGTGGTTGCAGGCGTTTTTTGATGATGGTCAGGCGACCATTAGGATGCCGTTGCGGGCGCTGGGGCTCTACGCGGCCTGGCGTCGCCTGGCGCAACACGATGTAAATCTCCACGAGAACGATCCGGATCGGCGCGCGTGGCTTGCCGCCCTGCCGTCAGACCCGGAACAGGCCATTGCCCTTTGTCTCGATAGACTGAATATCCCTGGGGAGGATCGGACGCGGTTCCTGACACTTTTGTTGGTTACGCTCGCCGGCTGGGCTGCGCACGTAAAATATCGGACAGAATGGACCCCTGGCGACGCGGCGCACGCCAATCCGGTCAGCCAGGCAGATTACCTGGCACTTCGCATTGCCGTCGCCTGCCTGGTTTGGCCGGAAGCCAAGTCGCTCCTGGCCTGGCACGACAAAGCCCGCGCGTGCGCCGCATCACAGCCGAGCAAACTATCGGAGATGGCAGTCGCCGAGACACGCTATCGCCAACCAATGTTGAAGACTCTGGCGTCTCAGTCGCTGCCGACTCGCCACACGCCGGCAGCGCAACTGGTGTTTTGTATCGATGTCAGATCGGAACCGTTTCGCCGCAACCTCGAAGCCACAGGGGATTATGAGACCTTCGGCTTTGCCGGGTTCTTCGGCGTTCCGGCGCAGATTGAAGATGTCGTAACGGGCGAGAGCTATGCGTCTTGCCCGGTGCTGTTAAAGCCCAGGCATGTGGTAAAGCAAGTTCCCGCCTGTTCGGAAGAGGCCTGTCGGCGCGACCATTCTGGTCATGCATGGCTGACTGGGTTCAAGCGGCTCTATCAGTCGGTTAAATATACATTCACCACGCCGTTTATGCTGGTCGAAACACTTGGTATCGCCAACGGCGCGTGGATGGGACTACGCAGCTTCGCACCCGTTTTCGCCGACAGTCTCAAAGCACGCCTGACAAAAGCAATCCGACCCAACGTCCCGTTGGCCCCGGTCCTTGATGAGATCTCGTTCCGGGAACGATGCTCGTATGCCGAGAACGCACTGAGGACAATGGGGCTAACCAGCCATTTCTCACCTCTGGTCGTCCTCTGTGGTCATGGAAGCCGCACCCAGAACAATGCCTATGCAACCATGTTGGACTGCGGCGCCTGCGGTGGTCGAAACGGAGCGGGGAATGCCAGCATCCTGGCGACTATTCTCAATGATCCGAATGTTCGCAAGGCGCTCTCGCTTGAACGTATTGCGATCCCCGAAGAAACCCGCTTCATTGCCGCCGAGCACAACACTACGACCGATGCGGTAACGCTTCTCGGCGATTCCGGTGACAGCGGTTTGGCCACACTCAAGGCGGATCTGGAGCGTGCGCGCCAGAGCAATAACCAGTGGCGCTGCATGGAGATGGGCATCGTCGCCGGTAGTGCCGATTGTATAGCTGAGACAACGCAGCGCAGTGTCGATTGGGCCCAGGTCAGGCCTGAATGGGGGCTGGCGCGCAATGCCGCTTTTATCGTCGCGCCGCGCGGACTAACGCGAGGGGTCGATCTTGATGGTCGCTGCTTCCTGCATTCCTACGACTACGCACAAGACCCGAAGGGCGCTTCGCTGGAGGTGATCCTGACGGCGCCGATGGTCGTCGCCCAATGGATCAACAGCCAGTATCTGTTTTCGACCCTGGACAACGTGGCCTACGGTGGCGGTAGCAAAATTACCAAAAACATCACCGGCAAGATCGGCGTCATGCAGGGCAATGCCAGCGATCTCATGACAGGCCTGCCTCTACAATCTGTTTTTGTTGACGACGAGCGCCCCTATCACGAGCCACAAAGGCTAATGACACTTGTCTACGCCCCGCGCGCGATGCTCGATTCAATCATTGCAAAGCATGAGATTCTGCAGACTCTATTCGGTAATGGCTGGGTCACGCTCGCTTGCCAGGAGCCCGAGGACGGAGCCACCTATTACCTCAACCGCAATCTGACATGGAGCAAAGCACTCTGATCTGCGATTCTGCGTATGCCGCCAACCAGCTGGGGTAATTCCCGTGACTATGCATGGGGAACTGCACATAGCAATCAGGAACACCCTGGACGCTTTGCTGCCGAAATGGTTGGCTCAGTCAGGAACGGTATTACCTGGACCGCCTGTTGATTTAGAGCGTCCACCAAACCTACCGGGTCCATACTCAACGGGAACAAGTCGATCTGCGTTCCTGTCTGGAACGAGTAGAACCGGGTGTCCGCTCTCGGCCAGGAGTAGTCACTGGGAGCCCAGAAGAAACCACCCTGTAGCGTAAAGGAAAATAGGGGTCGAACCGAGGTTTTCGAAAGCTGCCTGGCGGTTTGCTATTTAATTGCGGTTCGACCCCGATTATTCCGTATTCACGAGTGGAAACGCATGAGTAGGACAGGCACTTTCTCGCATTAGTTTACTACCGCGGCTATCATGTGCCGTTGTTTTGGCAATCTTCCGGAGTCCCCCCAATGCCCAAGAAAATCGTCGTGTTTGCGGTACTTTTGATCGCGCTTGGCGTCGGCGCTTACCTGATGTCTTCCAGCCGTACCGCCTTACTCCCCGCCTACGTGGGCGGCGCATTGATGATCGTCGGCTTCCTGGCGATGGGACTCGCTGGTTTTCGCAAGTACATGCTTCCGGTGGCCGGGCTCGTCGCACTGCTCGGCGCTCTGGCCCCGGCGGCGGCGCTCGCCATCCGCGCAGCCGCCATGAGTCCGCTCGCTCTGTCGGTCAACGTCTGCATGCTGGCTTTGAGCGCGACGCTTTTCGCCCTGATCGTCCGCGAGTTCATGGCTGCGCGGCGCGCCTAGCGGACGAGCAAAAAGGTGTCTGGTTTATTTGTCGGCCCCAAAAGGTGCCAGGGCTTCATATCCACGAAAAAAAGACCCGGCACCTTGGTCAAGCCGAGTTAGAGAAGGTCCAGCTCGGTGACCGCTCTCGGCCAATAGCCGCCATTGCACCGCAAACTCCGAGCACCTATTTACTGTCCATGTCAGTCAGAAGTGACTTGCACAATAATACGAAACTTTCTCGAAAATTTTGCCCAGTAACAACAATCAAATACCTTGCAAAGGGGTCGTCCCGCAGGAGCGAGCGTAGTCGAGACTGCAGGGCAAGCCAACCCTCCTCTGACAGGAGTCCTGATTGATACTGAAAATAATAATTATCGAACCCATATAGATTGATGACCGCCCAGTAAGTTGCTTCCGCCGCAACCGAAGGAGTGTGTTCGTCCAACCATTGTGTGTCGTCGGCCGACAATAGCCCGCCAGGCCACTCCCAAGACTCTATTTCCTCAGCGAGGTCGTCAATCCGATAGCTGCTTGCCAAGCTCTGGTAAAAGTATTCTCTTCCAGCCTCGGTTCTTGCTTGGTACTGAGCCGCGAGAGCGATTTTCTGGGACTGTCGCAATTCAAGACCTACAAAAATCAAAGAAACAACAATTGCCGCCAACCCCACTAGCTCTGCAGATGTTCGCCAATCTATACGCTTCAAAAATTTCCCCTCTAACATGATGACTAAATTAACAGTCCAGAAAATTGCAACGTCCGCATTGGGTCAATAGCAGAATATGGAATGAGTCTACAACAGTATTCCTCGAGTGTCCGTTCTGGGTCGTTAGCTGCCGCTCTTCTTTTGTTTTTCAGCGATGGTGAATTGCCCCGCCTCTAACCGAGGGAAGGCTATCTAT
>JAPHSC010000310.1 GCA_026193125.1 Gammaproteobacteria bacterium | reverse complement strand
CACTGAATCGGAGCTATCTTACCCGCTTACCCGGGTGTTGGCTCAAGCTCACAGGGCATCCATTATTTGCGGCCTGCCGCTCGATATGGCCACGCTCCGGATTTATTTTTCGGCTCCTGCATCCAAAACCCTGCTTGCTTGCATCTGTAAGGGTAGGAAGATAAATATTTGGCGAGTTTTCAAAGGAGTATCGGGTGATGTCTGAATTGATGGTTCCTATTACAATGTTTCTTTCGATTGCCTTGGTGGTGGTGCTGGGGCTGTATTACCGCTATCGCGGTCGGGTTGAGGTACAGAAGTCGTTGCGCCAGGCCATTGAAGGCGGCCAGCAACTGACGCCCGAATTTCTGAAGCTCCTGGGTGACCCGCCCCGTCATCCCAAGGCGGACCTGCGGCGCGGTATCGTTATCCTGGCCCTGGCTGCCGGTTTCGCCGCCTTCGGTTTGTTGCTGGGCGAAGAAGATGCGGTGCAGCCCATGTTGGCTGTGGCCAGCTTCCCCGGGGTGATTGGTGTTGCATACTTGCTGTTGTGGAAATTCGGCAGCCATCAGGATTAGGGTCAGGGGCAGACCCGGGCTGGAGCGCTGACGCTTGATTGAACATGACGCGGGACAAGAATTGCTGGCGGCGCTTAGCCGGGATCCTCGCCTGTTTGAAGAACTGGTCAGGTCACACCAATCCCAGCTGCGAAACTTTCTGCGTCGCCTTGCCAGGAATGATGCCCTGGCCGACGACCTGGCCCAGGAAACCCTGATCAAGGCCTGGGACAAGCTGGACACTTTCGCCGGCCAAGGCAGTTTCGGTGCATGGCTTATGAAGATAGGCTACAACCAGTTTCTGCAGTCCAGGCGAAAGACTCGGGCGGACGAGCGTCTCGAGCAGCAGGTTCAGACCAGCATGCTGACCGGACAGGCCCGAATACACACGGACGGCCCCGGCGCGGCCGGATCGGATCTGGAGAGGCTGTTGGCGGTATGTTCAGAGCCGGAACGCCTGGTACTGACCCTGGCTTATGGCTTCGACATGAGTCACGGGGAGATAGTCGGAATCACAGGGATGGCCCTGGGCACCGTCAAGTCTCATATCAATCGCGGAAAAGCCAGGGTGCGTGAGCAGTATGCCCACGGAGATACAGGATATGAATGACAAACAACTTGATGCGGAAGATCGCTGGTTACACCAGCAGTTCAGCCAGGCGCTTCCCGAACTGCCCGATAATGGATTTAGTGAAGGGGTCCTGCGGCGCATACGCCACAGAGCGGTGCTGCGCAGGAGTCTGCCAGTAGTGGCGCTGCTGGTCGGGGCGGGGATCGTCGCCTGGCCGGCAGTTGAATTGCTGGGGGTGCTTGCCCAGCACATGACCGTGCTTGGGCAACTGGATTGGCAGGAAGTAATTGCTGCCAACAAGACCGTGGTGCTGGGTTTGTTGCTGGGTCTGGCAAGCCCCCTGCTCGTGGCAATGCTGGAGGACTAATTGCCGTCTAGTCCGCCAGGTTCATTTTCACCATTAGCTGCTTGAAGCGTGGATCGCCGCGCAGTGGATCCAGCATAGGGTCGATTTTCAGGTAGACGAGACCGGGGTCGCGTATGACAAAGCCTCGCTCCAGCCAGGCCATGGCCGAATCCGGGTCCCCTCGCTGCGCATAGACCTGCGCGATCTGGTACGAGGCCGATTCACCCACCGTGGTGATAAGGGCGTCCAGCATAGATTGCGATTCGGCTGTCCTGCCCAGCTTGTCCAGGGCGATGGCTTGCCCGTTGAGAGCAAGAAAATCGAACTTCTCCAGCCCGAATTCATTTAGGGCCTCCACGTACTTGCCTTCCCTCAGCAGGTGCCTGCCAATCCTGTAGTGTGTGCCGGCCCGGTCCGGGTCCATGGCGAGCGTTCGACGCAATATTTCCATGCCCTGCTCAAATTGCCCTGTGCCGTCATAGGCGGCTGCAAGACCGCTCTGGATGCCCCAGTCCAGGGGGTCCAGGATCGCGGCTTGCTGCATATGGCGTAGAGCCGCTTCTCGTCTGCCCAGGGGGCCTTCCAGGTTCGCCAGTTGATGCAGGATATTTGCGTCTCCGGGTCTGAGGGTCAGGGCGTGATTCAGGGATGCCTCGGCGCCCCGCCAGTCCCAGTCGTAGCTACTTTGTACCTGGGCCAGGGCCAGGTAGCCCTCGGGAAGTGCGTCATCCAGCGCCAGCGCCTTGAGTGCAGCATAACGGGCTCGTTCATAGCCTGCCGCAAAATCACTACTGTACGAGGTGTGCCACGCCGTGGCGCTTGCCAGGCCGGCCCAGGCAGGCGCCATGGCCGGGTCCAGGTCGATAGCGCTCTGATAGTGAGCAATTGCTTCGAGAGCGCCCTCCAGCGTATTGCGCCTGATCGCGTAACGGCCCTTTAGATACTCTGTGTAGGCTGCTGAATTGGTGCCCGTAGCGTGTGCCTCGGAGGCTTGGGCCTGTTCCCCCAGCAGGGCGACTTTCAGCGCCTTGGTAACTTCCACGGCGATCTCATCCTGGACAGCGAAAATGTCCTCCAGGGTGCGATCAAAGGTCTGGGACCACAGGTGGAAGCCGTTGTCCGCATTCACCAGCTGGGCCGTAATGCGGATGCGCTCACCGCTTTTTTGTACGCTGCCCTCGAGAATATTGGCGACGCCCAGTTGCTCTCCGACACTGCGCAAGTCTTCATTCTTACCCTTGAAGGCAAACGAGGAAGTGCGACCGGCAACCTGCAGCCCCGGCACCTGGGCCAGTCCATTGAGCAGGTTCTCGGTCAGCCCGTCGGTGAAATATTCCTGGTCCTTGGCGGGACTCATGTCCACGAAGGGCAGCACCGCGACGGATTGCTTTTGTGGCGTTCCCGGGGTTGTGTCCGGGCTGGCAGGTGTCTCACCCGGGACGGCGCTGGTGGCGGGGGTAACTGAGGGCGTGTCGCGCTGCAAGACCCTGTCGCCTATCAGCAGGAGTACTGCTGCCACCAGCACAACGGTAATCACGGTGTTGAGCTTGCGCGCTGTTTGCGAGGAAATGGATTGCTCGGGCGCCACCGTGTGGGCAGGCTTGAGTCCCTCCGGGGTCATCTCGTAAACCCAGGCGAACACCAGCGCCACGGGAAAGCCCAGGGCCAGGATCGCCGCCACCAGGCGCAAACTCCAGCCAGGCAGTTCCAGCAGCCCAAACAGGACATCCGCCACCTGCAACAGCACCCAGCTGCCCACCAGGTAAAGGGCGGCTATCCGAAAAAGATTCCGGCGTTTAAGTTCGGCAAACAGTGATCCCATGGCCGACATTATTACCACAAACGCCCCGGCCCGCGACCAGACTCTTTCATCGGCATACCTGGCAAACTTCGCAAGGACCCCGAATTATTGAGTTGGTAGCTCAAGGCGGTTGTATTTTTTCAATGTCTGCTGCAGCCGGTCATGGGGTAGTTCTATGACCCGGTGCCCGTCGTAGCCCACCATGGTCTCGGCCGCCACCAGGGCGTTGATTATGGCCTCTTCCGTGGCCAGTACTGTGGCCTCAAAGAATGGAGTGATGCGTTCGTTGGGGAGCATTTGGGCGGTGGGCAAGCCGGCGGTGGCACCGGCGCCCGGGTTCGCGGTGGAGAAAGCGATGAAAATATCCCCGGATGAATTGCTGGCCATACCGCCGGTTCTAGCCACCCCCATGCTCACCCGCCTGGCGATACGCTTTAGCTGGTGGGGCAGCAGCGGGGCATCGGTGGCCACGACCGCGATGATCGAACCCATGTCCCGGTCGACCTTGTTGGGCTTGAGGCTGGCATAGGCGGGCAGCTCCGGAATCTCCAACCCTACCGGTACGCCTGCCACAGTCAGTTGGTAGCGGGAACCGAAGTTTGCCTGGACCAGCACGCCCACGGTGTAATCCCCGCTCTCATCGTGGACCACCCGGGAGGCAGTGCCGATGCCACCCTTGAATTCATAGCAGATCATCCCGGTACCGCCGCCCACGCCGCCTTCCGCAACGGGACCCGTTTGGGCATTGTCCAGCGCCGACCAGGCGTGCTCGGGTTTGACGTGGAAACCGTTCAGGTCGTTCAACCACCCGTCCCAGGTCTCACCGACCACCGGTAATGACCACCAGTCTCCCTCGTCAGTGTCGTAGTGTTTGACTGTCCAGCCAATAACAGCATCGCGCACCACGCCCACGCTGTGGGTGTTGGTAATCATGACGGCGCCATACATCTGGCCGGATTCCTCCACCCAGGTGGTGCCGGTCATCTCGCCATTTCCGTTCTGGGTAAACCAGCCGGCGAAAACACCGTCCATAAAACCCGTCTTGCCGCGAGGCAAAATGGCGGTCACACCGGTGCGCACCACCGGTTCATCGCCACCCGGTTCGCCACGGATGATGGTGGAGTGACCGACCTCGACACCTGTCACGTCGGTGATGGCATTCAGGGGTCCGGGTTGGCCCACAAATGGCACACCCAGGTCACGTGCGCGCACGTCATCGCCGGCCAGAGCGACATTGCCGATCAGGGTGGTCGCAAGCAGAGTCGCTAATCCCCGCAAGAAGGTTGATCTGTACATAGCTTAAGTCCCGGTTTGGATTGTTTGTAAGGGCCTGGGTTTGGGCAGCCGTTGGATTTAACAAATGTGGCAGACTACACCAGGATAGCCGCTCGCGTCATCGAGTGCTGCGCCGGGTAGCATGCTTGTTCCAGGCTTTACCGCAGTTGCGGTCAGACGCCCTGCAGGTCGCGGTTTCTGGAAACGATCCAATTCCGTGCCGACCTATGGGCCATTCTGGTCTTGTCATGGCAGTCGATAGTCTGCGATGCTGTACCTGTGACAGGCATTGCGGTGATGACTGGGTACACGGGAGAAAGACGGTGAACGAGGCAAGAAAGTTCAGGTCAAAATACGTCGAAATTGCAATCCTGTTCGGACTTACCCTGGCGGCGGCGACAGCTCAGGCCGCAGACGATGCGGGGGCCGGGCAGACATTCACCGGGTCCAAATGGGAGCTGTCACTGGGGTTGTTTTATCCCAACGTGGACACCTACATTCGGGTCGATGGTACGGGCGGTATCCTGGGCACGGAATTGAATTTTGACACCCTGGGTTTGAGCAAAAATGAGGTAATACCCGAACTCGGTGTTGTCTGGCAGGTTCGTCCACGGCATGCTGTGTGGGCAAACTACTTCGAACTGGATCGTAGTGGATTTACCGATACCGCCGTAGTAATACGCATAGGCGATACCGTTTTTCCACTTAACGCAAATCTTGATGCACAGTTTTCCAGCAAGGTTTTCGCCGTCGGCTATGGCTATTCATTTTTCAATGACGCCAACAAGTTTTTGGGGTTCAGGGTCGGTTTGAACGTACAGGATGTGAGTTTTGGCTTGGCGGCCGAGAGTGGTTTGCTCGCGGAAACTGCCGATGTTACCGCGCCTCTGCCGACCTTTGGATTAATTGGAGGCTATGCGCTTTCCGAGAAATTGCGTCTGACCGCGCAGGCCGGCTATCTGGGCCTGACGATAGATCAATACGAAGGGGCCATAACCGATCTATCTCTAAGACTGGATTATCTGCTCGGAGAGCATTTTTCCCTGGGCCTGTCCTATCAGTACCTGAAAGTGGATGTGGATTCCACAGATGATCAGTGGCGGGGCAAATTGCGCTACGAGTACTATGGACCCGCGCTGCAGGTCGGTTATCGTTTCTAGCCGGGGAGGGCTCTTCGCGAAACGAAACGGGTCCTGTAAAGGCACGGATTGGCAACAACTTTCCTGAAGGCGCACAATGCCAATGAAGGTCCGTAACTCAAGGAGGAGTCGGCGATGAGGCAACAGGATATCAAGGCGGATGTAAGCTATTTTGTCCTCATGTGCCTGGTGGCCTGCCTGCTTGTGCCACCGGCATTTGGCGCGGTGGTCATCAATATAATGCGCATAGCCGGGCAGACGGTGGGTGAGTGGCCCGATGTATCTGCGGCCCTGTTTGGCATGGTTGCTTTCAGTGTACCGGCCTTCGCGATTATGGGGCTGGCGGGTGCCCGCCACATTAATCATGCCCATGATGCCGAGTCGTCGGCAGAACGCTTTGCCCTGCTGCGCTGGGGTCTGGTCGGTGGCACCTTCCTGCTCAACGTGGTGTTTGCCCAGGCACTGATGAATGCCGAGGCGACGCTACAGGGCTTGACAGCGACCCTGGTCAATACCAGCGACGTCTTCATGTACGCTTTTACAGAGATATTCGTATTCGGTTGCGGCGCGGCCGTAGGCATGTTGTTCGCGGCGATGGCTGGTCACGGTCACCGGGGTCACCACGCCCATTGATCGCCTTTGGCACTGCGTGCTCTACGGGGTACCTGGTCAGGGCCTCTTCTCTTGAGTGCTTTGGCGCAATCAAGCGCAGCGGAAACATGCGCCATAGCGCTTTGGCTATTGCTCGTACGAAACCCTGAGCAGGGCGTGTCGCGCTGATCCCAGCCGCAAAGACCCGCCAGTCTGAATTATTACCACCCCATGCTATCATCCGCCGAATTGCGCCGTGACGGCCCCGGCCCGGTCGGCTTCGGATTGCGCGTGTTGTTTCGCATGGAACTTAATCGCACGCCGCGACTCACATATTGGTAACCAGTACGGAGATAAGCAACGATGAAGTATTTCCTGACCCCAGTCATCGCCTGGGCATTGCTCTGTGTGTCCTTGCCTGCCAGCGCCAAGGTAAGTGAAAAGCCCGCTGAGGAAGCACCCAAGACGATTGCCCAACTTACCGAGGACAGTGAACGTATAGACGGTTTTTTCACCTTCTATCGCAACAAGAAAACCGGTCAGGTGCACATGCTGGTCAAGCCGGATCAGTTGGATAAGGAATTCATCTATTTTGCCCAGGCCGCCAATGGCGTGGTGCAGAGTGGCTATTTCCGGGGTGCCTATCTCGTGAATGACGTGGTCACCGTGCGGCGTTACTACGATCGTATCGAGCTGGTCGCAGAGAATACGGCATATTATTTTGACCCGGAAAACGCAGTGTCCCGGGCTGCCGATGCCAATCGCAGTCCTTCCATCCTTGCGGTGGAGAAAATCGCCGCGGAAGATTCGGTAACAGGCGAAATGTTGATTGCTGCAGACAAACTGTTTCTTTCCCAGAGTCTGTATCAGGTCAAGCCGACGCCCGACCCCGAGGCGGATGCGGCCAGTACCTGGGCCTTGGGTAATCTGAGCGAGGAGAAGAGCAAGATTACTGCTCTGCGTAGCTATCCCGACAATACCGATGTCGAAGTGGAATACATATTTGAGGACCCGGCTCCGCGCTATGACTTGTTGCAGCAGGCGGATGAAATCACGGACGCACGTAATGTTGCAGTCCGGGTCATGCACAGCTTCATCAAGCTGCCTGACAATGATTTTCAGCCACGGTTTGACGACCCCAGGGTGGGGTACTTTGGTGAGAAGGTCACGGACCTGACCTCCAATAGCGCAACACCCTACCGCGACCTTATTACGCGCTGGAACCTGGTCAAGCAGGATCCGACAGCGGAGATCTCGGAACCGGTCGAACCAATAGTCTGGTGGATGGAAAACACCACGCCGGTAGAATGGCGTGAGTTGATCAAGTCGGCGGCCGAGAAGTGGAACCAGTCCTTTGAGAAAGCCGGTTTCCGCAATGCCCTGGTGGTGAAACTCCAGCCTGATGACGCAGACTGGGATGCTGGAGATATCCGTTACAACGTGTTGCGCTGGACCTCCTCGCCGACACCCCCTTTTGGCGGCTACGGCCCGAGTTTCTCCAATCCCCGCACGGGCCAGTTGCTTGGCGCCGATATCATGCTGGAGTACTCCTTTATCAATCGTCACCTGATCGCCCAGAAGTTGTTGCAGTCTAATGCGGGTCGTCAGGACCCCTCGCTGTATTGCTCCCTGGGTCATGGCCTGAAGTTGAGCAATATGCTGGGCTACACAGTAGCCACGGCGACTGGCCTGGGCAGCGAGATGGAAGAGCAGATCGTGCATGACGCCATGCACTACCTGGTCTTGCACGAACTGGGTCACACCCTGGGACTGAACCACAATATGAAGGCGACCCAGATGGTCAGTCGCGAGCAGGCGTTCGACCCGGTCTTTGTCGCCGAGCATGGTCTGGCCGGATCGGTCATGGATTATCCGGCGATCAACTTCGCGCCACCGGGCAAGGTGCAAACAGACTTTTATCAAACTCGCCCCGGCCCCTACGATGACTGGGCTATTGAGTACGGTTATTCCACGGCCTTGCCGGATGCCGAGGCCGAGAAGGTCCGGTTACAAGCTATCCTGGCCCGCTCGGTTGAGCCGGAGTTGGCCTTTGGCAATGATGCCGACGATATGCGCGCGCCCGGCAAGGGTATTGACCCCCGGGTGAATATTTACGATATGAGCAATGAGTCTATCGGCTATGCCGAGGACAGGATTGCATTGTTGCGTAACACGCTGGATGGATTGGAGGGCAAGTACCGCGAGCCCGGCGCCTCATTCCAGGAACTTCGCGACGCCTTTGAGGTGGTGATGAGGGAATGGGCCCGTTCTGCCGCCGTCATCTCGCGTTATATTGGCGGCGTATACGTGGATCGCGCCATGGTCGGGCAACAGGAACAAACCCGACCCTTCACGCCCGTGGACCTGGCTACCCAGCAAACCGCCATGCTGGCCCTGGGCAGGGATGTCTTCGCGCCGGACGCCTTTGATATTTCGCCGGAGTTGTTTAGCCACTTACAACAACAACGACGTTTTTTCGATTTCTACGACACTACGGAAGATCCAAAGATTCATGACATGGTGCTGGCCATCCAGAGCGGCGTGCTGGATCAGTTGTTGCACCCGGTGGTACTTAAGCGGATTAGCGACACCCGTCTTTATGGCAACAATTACAAGCTGGTCACTTTCATGGATGACCTGACGGCGGCTATTTTTGACGCGGACCTGTCGGAAAATGTGAACACCTTCCGTCAGAACCTGCAGATGAATTATGTGCAGCGTCTGGCAGCGATGGTGAAAGAAGACACCCGCGCCGGATTTGATACCCTGTCTCAATCCATGGCCCAGTATCAGCTTACTGCCCTGCGCAAGAATCTGGGTAATCGTCGCGGCATGGATGAGGAGACTCGCGCGCATAACCAGAATCTGATCCTGGTTATTGACCGGGCCCTGGAAACCCTGGGCTGACACCGGCCCGTATCAAGCGAGAATGCAAGGGCGCCCGCGTGGCGCCCTTTTTTTACCCACAATTTATGCGCTTGCGAGCCTTACATGGACCGTTAGTTGTGGCAGACTGGGCGCTTCAAAATCAAGCGTCGTAGGCCGGCTTTTGTCAGTCAACGTCAAAGGGGGATGTCGTGAGAGTGATTAGCAAGATTTGTCTTCTGTGTTTGTGTCTGCCCATGCTCGCTCTCGCGGCGGACCCAAAGACCCCCGCGCAGCCGGGTTTCAACGAAGATACCTTCAAGGGGCTGGAACTGCGCGCGCTGGGCCCGGCATTCATGTCCGGTCGAATATCCGACATCGTCCTCAACCCTGAGGATCCACGCATCAAGTACATTGGCGTGGGTAGCGGGGGCGTTTTCAAGACAATAAACAGCGGCACCACCTGGGAGCCTGTGTTTGATGAGCAGGGCTCGTATTCCATAGGCTGTATCAGCCTGGACCCCAATCGTGCGGATACCGTCTGGGTGGGCACCGGCGAGAATGTCAGTGGCCGTCACGTGGGCTTTGGCGACGGTGTTTACCGTTCCCTGGATGCAGGCAAGACCTGGACCAATATGGGGCTCAAGAAGTCCGAACATATAGGCATGATCCGGATTGATCCCCGCGATTCCAACGTGATCTATGTTGCCGCCCAGGGCCCCCTGTGGTCGGGTGGCGGTGAGCGTGGTTTGTTCAAGTCTGCCGACGGCGGGGCTACCTGGAACAAGATACTGAGTGCCGGTGAATACACTGGCGTGAGTGAGGTGCACCTGGATCCGCGCAATCCCGATGTGTTGTATGCGGTCAGCTGGCAGCGCCTGCGCACCGTGGCGGCGCTGATGGACGGCGGCCCGGAGAGTGGGATACACAAGTCCACCGACGGCGGCTTGACGTGGCGCAAGTTGAGCGAGGGATTGCCCGAGGAGCACATGGGCAAGATTGGTATGGCGATTTCTCCCCTGCAGCCGGATGTGCTGTACGCCACCATCGAATTGCCGGGACGCACTGGCGGCTTCTGGCGTTCCGAGGACAGTGGTGAGACCTGGGAGAAGCGTAATGACTATCTTTCAAGTGGCACCGGCCCGCATTACTACCAGGAAATTTACGCCAATCCGCATTTCTTCGACCGTGTGTACCAGGCCGATGTGATGCTGCATTACACCGCCGACGGCGGCAAGACCTTCACCAAGATGCCGCTGGGTAACCACCACAGCGATCACCATGCGGTGGCCTTTGATCCCAGGGATCCGAACTACCTGATTGTGGGTACCGACGGCGGCGTGTACGAAAGTTTCGACCTGGGGGAGAACTGGCGTTTCATGGCCAATCTGCCGCTGACCCAGTTTTACAAGGTCAGTGTTGATTACGACAAGCCCTTCTACAACATTTACGGTGGCACCCAGGATAATTCCACCCAGGGCGGACCGTCACGTACCGACAACCTGCATGGCATCAGCAACGATGACTGGAAGATCATCCTGGGTGCCGATGGTCACCAGCCGGCCGCAGATCCTGACAATCCCGATATCGTCTACGCCGAATGGCAACAGGGCAATCTCACCCGCTATGATCGCAAGACCGGTGAATCAGTGTATATCCAGCCGCAGCCCGGCAAGGGCGAGCCCGAGGAACGCTTTAACTGGGATTCCCCCATTCTCATCAGTCCGCACGATTCCAGCCGCCTGTATTTCGCCAGCCAGCGAGTCTGGCGCAGCGACAATCGGGGCGACGCCTGGACGCCTGTCAGCGGTGATTTGACCCGCAACCAGGATCGCCTGTTGCAGCCGATGATGGGGCGCCAGTGGAGTGTGGATTCCAATTGGGATCTGTACGCCATGTCGGTGTTCAACAGCATAACGTCTCTGTCCGAATCACCATTGGTAGAGGGACTGCTTTATGCCGGTACCGATGACGGCATCATCCAGGTCAGCGAGGACGGTGGCCAGAGCTGGCGCAAGACGGACAAGTTGCCCGGTGTACCCGAGAAATTCTTTGTCAATGACATCAAGGCCGACCTGCACGATGCGAACACGGTCTACGTAGTCGTAGACAACCACAAGGCCGGAGATTATCGACCTTTCGTGCTCAAGAGCAGCGACCGTGGCAAGAGTTGGAAGAGCATCACCGGCGATCTGCCCGAGAGGCACCTGGCCTGGCGCCTGGTGCAGGACCACGTGCAGCCTGGACTGCTGTTCCTGGGTACCGAGTTCGGCTTGTTTTTCAGCGTGGAAGGCGGCAACAAGTGGGTCAAGCTGAGTGGCAACGTGCCCAATATTCCGTTCCGCGACCTGGCCATTCAACGGCGCGAGAACGACCTGGTTGGTGCTACATTCGGGCGCAGTTTTTATGTGCTGGATGATTACACGGCACTCCGCCAGCTAAGCGCCGGCAAGCTGGCCCGTGACACCCTGCTGTTTCCGGTCAAGGACGCCCAGTGGTACGTGCCGCGCCGGGGGCTGGGATGTGAAAGCGAGGGCTGTAAGAGCAGCCAGGGAGACGCGTATTTCCTGGCGCCAAATCCTCCCTATGGCGCCGTATTCACCTACTACCTGCCCAAGCCCGTCCTGAGTCAGAAAGACCAGCGCAGGGAGAAGGAAAAACCCCTTGAGAAGGCTGGCAAGGACACACCGTTCCCCGGTTGGGAGGCCGTGGAGGCTGAGCAAGTTGAAGGAGCGCCCGCCATGTTGCTGACGGTGACTGACTCGGCGGGCAAGGTGGTGCGCTACCTCGAGGCACCGACCACCGCCGGTTTCCACCGGGTGGCCTGGGACCTGCGTTACCCTGACCTGGCTCCGTGGATACCCGAGGACCAACGCAGTCCCTGGGATAATCCGGCCGGCGTACTGGCTTCCCCGGGAAGCTACACCGTGACCTTGAGTCGTCGTATCGACGGCAAGCTCGAAGATACCGGCCAGAGCCAGGTATTCAACGTGGTGTCCATACGCGAACCCGTATTGGCGGGCTCGGAGCAGGGGCCAAGGGTGGACTTCTCCCGCCGGGTGGATGAGCTGCGCCGCAAGGTCGACGGCGCCGCCTCGGCGCTGGGTGAATTGAGCACCGACCTGGAGGCGGTAAAGGACAGCCTGTTGCGATCTACCGCAGATCATGCCCTGTACACGCAGGCCCAGGCGCTGCAACAGGAGGCCAAGCGCCTGGCGCAGTTGATAAACGGTAACGACCAAAGGCAAATGTTGGGTGGCGGAGGCCAGGTGCCTATCGCCCAGCGGCTGAGCGTGGCGGGCATAGGTTCGCGCACCTCCGCTTATGGACCCACCCAGACCCAGCGCGAAAGCCTGGCCATTGCGGAGGAAGAGTTCGCTGCCCTGGAGCCTGGTCTGGATGCCCTGGTGAATAAGGATATGCCAGAGCTCAAGCGCCAGATGAATTCCTCTGGTGTTCCCTGGACGCCGGGCAGGGGTGTGCCCCAGCTATAAAAAAAGCCGGCTGGACGGTGTTTTCCGCACCGTCCAGCCACAGGCTGATACCAGGCTATTGTCCGGGATCGCAGGCTCGCCGGCGTGAACCCGGGCATTCGATCGGGTCTTGCCCGAGCCGCAACGTCAACTTAAGGAGGGTGAATGAACAAACCAGTCTCGGACAAGCCTGCGGGTAACACCTGGAGTCGGCAGATCGATGGTACTGGCGAATTTGTGCGTAAGGACGCGGTCTTCAGATCCTGGATACGGGCAGATGGAAGCACCGGATTTACGCCGGCAGCCGGTCGTTATCACCTGTATGTTTCGCTGGCCTGCCCCTGGGCCCACCGCACACTCATCGTACGCAAGCTAAAGGGACTGGAACATGCGATCAGCGTAGACGTGGTGGATCCACTGCTCACCGATCGGGGCTGGACATTCAAGCAAAGTTCACCTGGCGCCACCGGCGATACGCTCAACGGATTTGAGCGCTTGCGCCAGGTCTACGAGGTGGCAGATCCCGGCTACGAAGGCGTGGTCACGGTGCCGGTGCTGTGGGACAAGCAAGGCAACACCATCGTCAACAACGAGTCTTCGGAAATTATTCGCATTTTTAATAATGAGTTTCAGGGTGTAGCCCATAACCCTGGGCTGGATCTCTATCCTGAGTCTTTGCGCACGGCCATCGATGAGTGCAATCAGTGGATTTACGATGACATCAACAACGGCGTATACCGGGCTGGCTTTGCCCGCACCCAGGCCGTCTACAGTACTGCGGTCAGGTCGGTCTTTGCGGCCCTGGACAGGGTCGAGTCCATGTTGGGAAAAAGTCGTTACCTGTGTGGCGACACATTTACCGAGGCCGATATACGCTTGTTCGTAACGCTGTTGCGTTTCGATGCGGTGTACGTGACCCACTTCAAGTGCAACATACGGCGCATAGTCGACTACTCGAATCTGTGGGGATACACACGGGATATTTACCAGCGTCCCGGGATTGCCGAGACCGTCAATATGGAGCACATCAAGCGCCACTATTTCGAGTCCCACCGGCATATGAACCCCTACGGAATAGTACCCGAAGGGCCCGTGCTCGATTTTACTGCGCCCCACGGACGGGGCTAGGGCTGCGGCCGGTATAAACCACGGATGTCCTAGATATCGTTTTCCGCCAGGTAGGCGTCCGCCAGTTGACGTAAACGCCCGCGCCCGAAGCTGGGCTCATGTCCTCCGTGTACAACCGTCACAGGTAGTTCACGCAAGCGTTTCATGCTGGCGATGTAAGCCGCGACATCACTTTCAGGCAGCGTATCCAGCAGGGTGCCGTCATACACGGCGTCCCCGGAGAACAGGGTGCCGGTGCAGGCCTCCCACAGACCGATGCTGCCGGGTGAATGGCCGGGCAGGTGCAGCACCTCGAAGCACCGGTTACCCAGGTCAATCACGTCGCCTTCGGCAACCGTTCTCGTGACCCGGGTGGATGTCACCGTGTAGGATCCCGGCTCAAAACCGGCGTAGGGGAGCGCCTCGATTAACAAGTCCGGCGCCCGGCCGCAGGCAGCATCCAGGTAGTCAATCACCGGCTGTGGCAAATCGTGGCTGCGCAGCGATGCAAATTCCCTGTAGTCACCCATCAGGTCAGCCTCAGCCGCATGCAGCAGGCGTGTATCGAATTCGTGCAAACCGCCAACGTGGTCGTAATGGATGTGTGTGGCGACGGCCGTCACCGGTTTCTCAAACAAGTCCCTGGCCGCCTGGCGCAAGGACACCACGCCCAGCCCGGTATCCACCAGCATGTCACGCTCGCGGCCTTTTACATGCCAGATGTTACAGCGAAGAAAAGGTGAGACATGCGGTTCCCACAACAAGGTTATTTCGCTGTCGATCGTCTTTCTGTCAAACCAGCGGTCTGCGATGTTGAGACTCATGGTATGCCTGCGAATGAGCACTGGGAGGCGAACAGTGTAGCCCATGGCGCAGCCAAGTCATCAGCCGGGCCTCACGGGCGATTTCCCTCGTGATGGTCGCGCCATCATCGCCGGCAGTGGCACTGCACGTCACGGCTGTGCCCGTGTCGCTGCCTCGCCATTAGCCCTGACCTGAAGCGACCCTGCCTGGGCGCAAGAGTAGCGGGCTCGAATCCCGCAAAGCCACCGAGAAGTCTTCTGACTGACGGTTCAAGCAAAAAAAGCCACGAAGATGAAGATTAAATAACTAGCTGTTTTTACACAACTTTTGTCATTTTCAGCAAAACCGGCGCTGCGTCGCAACAAGTAAAATGCGAGTTTTTAGACTATATCTAATTGGATCGGGAACCCTTCCTGACGCGCACATGGGAGTTGGACGCGCTAATGACGTCTGCACATTTGCCTGGACGGAATCATGCGTTCCTTCCTGTACGAGAAAAATAAACTGGAGACATATCAATGAGACGATTAAGAACAGGCGGCTTGCTGCTGATGCTGGCATTGGCTTGGGTATCCCAGCCGCTGATGGCTGCGGAAGAAGAGGGTGGAGTCATCGCCCGGGGATGGGCTATCACGCCAAAAGCCGGGTCTGCAGAGGCCTTCAACAAGGCCCTGAAGGCCCACGCGCAATGGCGTCGTGACAACGGCGATCCATGGGAGTGGATGTTTTACCGGGCCCAGTCGGGCGACATGGACGGCACGGTGTTTATTCGTTCAGGGAATCACACCTACGCTGATATTGACGCTTATGCGGCAAGCGAGTTTTCGGCCAAGGCCGGGGCGCACTGGAACCAGACGGTACAGCCCTATGTAGGGCACGCTGGCAGTAGCTTCAGCAGAAGCGACAAGGAAATGGCCGACTGGCCGGAGGGTGACTACCGGGTCTTCTGGGTGACCGATTTCCATCTGCGACCGGGGCATGCCCCAGGTTTCAAGGCCGAGGTGCAAAAAATTCGCGCAGCGCTAGCAGCGGCGGAGCGTCAGTCCGCCCATGGCTGGTCCTGGGCCATGACGGGTGAGCATATTCCTACCGCCACGCTGGTTACCGGCCGTGCGAACTGGGCTGGATTTGAGTCACCCGAACAATCGGTCCGGGAAGCCCTGGCGACCCAAATGAGTGAAACGGAGGTAACATCCTTGATGGATGCGGCTTTCAGTCACGTGAAAAGCATGCGTTCCAGGATATATGTAAAGACGGACGAGTTTTCCGGTAAGTAACCGGATCAGCTTGGCACAAAACCAGGGGGTCCCCACACCGGGAACGGTGTGGGGACCCTTTTTTTGCTTGCTTGGAATGAACTCAACCGGGCTGCCACTATAGATTCGACAGGCCCAAATGATGCCCTAGCGTGTACGTGGCGTCGGACGTGCAGCCGATGGCAGGTTCGCCGGACGACCACCTCCACCTGAGGGCGGCCTGCTCGAAGGCGGCCTGCCGCCACCGCTTGGTGGCCGATAGACGGGCGGGCCTACGGGGCGACCATACACCGGTGGATAGCGGTAGTAGGGATCGTACCAGCCGGCGCCACCATAGTAGCCACCATAGCCCACGCTGTAGTGAACAGATGTGCTGGTGCTGTCGCAACCATGGATGGACAGTACGGTCAGGCAGGCAAAAGCCAGGCTGAGGAGTAGTCGAGTGAAAGCTTTCATTCCGCGCCCTCCCCGTTGCCGTCGCTATAGTCCCAGCTGACAAGTCCAAGGTAGGCGCCCACCGGATCGCTGATAACGGCCAGTCGGCCATCAAACACGTCGGCTGAGGGCGCGAACACGACTTTTCCACCAAGGGCCGTTGCCCTTTCAATGGTGGCCGCTACATCGCCCACCTGTACATAGCCCAACCACCCCGCAGAGGTTTCCCTGGTGTCCTGAAGGGCGTTGATGCTGCCTCTCAGAAAGTCCTGGCTTGCGATCAGGAAAGCGTTCTCGCGATCCTCCCTGGGAAAGATTTCGCATTGGCAGATTGCCTCGTACAATTTGGCCGAGGCTGCCGGGTCGGCGGTGTACAGCTCTCTCCACAACCACTCTCCCTGCTCGGCGCGATAATCGTCCGGATCACCGGTGGAGGAGTGCATCAGGCCCACCAGGGCCTGGTCCGGGCCCATCACGACAGCAAACTCGCCACGCCGCTCCAGGCTTCGGCGAGTGAGCACGGTGCGGCCCCCACGGTCGATAACAACTCGTTCGGCACGCGCCACATTGTCCACCGACATGTAATGTACCCATCGACCATAGGGTGTCTCCACGCCCGGTGCCTCGTGATACGCTACGCCGGCCACCGGCAGGCCATCCAGCATCAACAGCCCGTACGCTGCGGGCGCTGGGCGTACTTCCTTCCACGCCAGCCCGAACAGCAGGGTGTAGAAGGTTTTCACACTGGCCACATCGTCCGTCACGAGGTCAGCCCAGACAAATTTTCCCGCCAGCAGTTTGCGACTGGGCGGATCTGACAATGGTGGCAGTTCAGGTTCGGCGGCCTGGCCGACAGAGATAAAAAGCAGCAGTCCCAGGACCGCAGATTGAAGAGCCTTCAACATTTCTGTTCCTTCCAGGGTAGAAGTGTGATCGTGCATCTTGGGCTATCCGCGCGGCCAAGTGCAAGCGGGAAGAACACTTTTCGGCGTCAATCAGTGAATCTGGCACTGGGAATGTGGCGCAATGTCATGCTTCGGCATATTGAAAACAATGGAGTTTGCGCTTACCCGCCAGTTTTTTCTTACCAGGCTTTCTCAGCCGATCAAGGCAGCACGGCGGATAAAATGAGGGATGCGATATCACTTCGGACGTGTAGCCGGAATACGCGCTCTCCCCATATCCAGCACGAATGGGAGAATTGGTCTATATATTTAAGTAGTGATGGGTAGTTCCCGGTAACCTGTGTTGGCTGCCGAAAAGACTTCTTCCAGCCAGGTGAGTGCAGGGAACAACACCGGGAACACTGGGTAGAAGGGGCGCATGTCGCGCAGACGGCCCCGCTTATTGCGAAACGCGGCCCGTCGTGGCTTGCATGTTCTCTCTCCCAGCGCCGTGTTCTTGCTGTCCTCGAGTGTTGCTTGGCGTGTGCATATTTCACGTTTGAATTCCCGATAAGAAAGAGTAGCTGCGGAACGAGGGGGAACACCTGCGCTGGATGCGACATGAGGAGGGTTACAGGTGCTGAGCACCGTTAAGTGGGGATTGATTCGCTGGTCCGTGGTTGGCCTTGTCCTGGTACTACTTGCCCTGGCATTGGCACTGGCGGCGCAGTCCTCTGTTTGATGTTCTTCCGCCGCACCGACTCTTGTCGGCGCCGGTAACTCGCCGTGTGGCTGATGGCGACGAATTGTTGCGTCTCTTGCCGACAAACAAATTGCCTGCACCGGGCAGCAGCCATGCAAGGCCTCGACTGCCTGGGCGAAACGGGTGGATTCCAGTGATCCCCATTTTGAGAGTCCGCAGTACCAGACCGTCTTCGACTTGTCTGTGCCCACCTGAAACTACCTGTGAAGTAAGACAAAGTCTATTCCACAATGTGGAATTTTTTTAGTTAAATCAGTAACATAGGTAGTTCTCCGCATTGCCTGAGACCCGGTCTATGGCCAACACTTCTCCCATTAATTGTATTTTCCTTGGAGAAGAACATGCGTGTAACAGTACTCGGTGCGGGATTGGTCGGCGGCGCCATCGCCAGGGACCTGGCGTTAGAAAAAGGCTGGGCGATTACGGCCGTGGACAGGGCGCCAAAATTACTCAGGACTCTGCAGCAGCAGGCAGGCATCAAGACCGTGCTCGCCGATCTGTCAGAACCCGATGCCCTGAAGGCGGTGATCAGCGATGCCGACCTGGTGGTGAGCGCCGTGCCGGGTGGCATGGGCTATGCAACGCTGCGGCAGATTATCGATGCCGGCAAGAACGTCGTGGATATTTCCTTTTTCGGCGAAGACCCGTTTGAGCTGGATGGATTGGCCAAGCAACGCGGCGTAACTGCGGTTGTGGATTGCGGCGTGGCCCCGGGCTTGTCCAACGTGATCGCCGGCTACGTGCACAAGAGCATGGAAAAAGTTGATTCCTATGTTTGTTACGTGGGTGGGCTGCCCAAGGTGCGTTCCTGGCCTTATGAATACAAGGCAGTGTTCTCACCCCGCGATGTGCTGGAAGAATTCACCCGTCCCTCCCGCCTGGTGGAGCATGGCCAGATGGTCGTGCGTCCGGCCCTGTCCGAAGTGGAACTGATTGACTTCAAGGGTGTGGGCACGCTGGAAGCGTTTAATACGGACGGTCTGCGCAGCCTGGCCCGGACCATGGATATTCCTTTTATGAAGGAAAAAACCATGCGCTATCCCGGTCATGCAAACCTGGTGCGGGCGTTCCGCGACAGCGGTTTCTTCAGCACAGAAGCGATCGAGGTGTCCGGACAAATGGTCAAGCCCATCGACGTGACCGCCAAGCTGATGTTTGAGCAATGGCAGATGGGAGAGGATGAAGAGGACCTGACCGTGATGCAGGTCATCATGGACGGGCACCAGGATGGCAAGCGCGTACGCCGTGATTTCTACATGGTGGACAGCTTCGATAAGGCCACCCATACGACTTCCATGGCCCGTACCACAGGCTACACGTGCTCTATCGTCGCCCGCCAGGTGCTTGCGGGCATGTTCACGCGCAAGGGAATTTGCCCGCCCGAATTCGTGGGTGCCACTACCGGTTGCTACGAGCACTTGTTGCTCGAGTTGGAGCACCGCGGCATACACGTGAGTGAAGTGGTGACCGAGATGGCTGAGGCTTCAGACGAACGCATGGTCAGCGTGTTCCAAAGGCAGATCGCCTGATTGAAGACGGCCGAGGGTGGGGACAGTAACCATATCGGATGGGGACAGTAACCATATCTAATCCGAAGGAGAGCTGATTTGCGGGCGGTGCTGGGTTTTCGCCCAACATGCGACGGAAGTTATGGTTGCTGTCCCCTAAAAAAAGAGCCCGGCTTTCGCCGGGCTCTGTGCCTTTGCAAGCAATACAACGATCAGGGCATCGGCACGCTTACGTGCTTGATACCGTTGTCCTTCGCCCACTGGTTAATCGGCTCGATGTCTTCGCGCGTGATGCGTTCCAATTC
This sequence comes from Gammaproteobacteria bacterium, assembly GCA_026193125.1. GTDB lineage: Bacteria > Pseudomonadota > Gammaproteobacteria > Steroidobacterales > BM003 > CAKZML01. The sequence continues at coordinate 168 of JAPHSC010000310.1, read as the reverse complement.
GCCCTGCAATACTGACCAGTCAGCCTTCAGATCACCAAGGCGTTCCAGGGCGCCTGCGCCCACGGGCGGACCGGAATTATCCAGCACGTCGAGCACGTGGTGGATCTGCCCGTCCAGCATGGTGGGCCAGCCGTCCTCGTCCTCCAGGGTTCCATGGTTTGCCTGGGT